>NZ_JACJPT010000001.1:0-142848 GCF_014696195.1 Sphaerospermopsis sp. FACHB-1094
TCATTATCTCAAAGAGTGTTTAAATGTGATAGTTGTGGCTTTGAGATTGACAGAGATTTAAACGCTGCGATTAATTTAAAACAAGAAGCGGTCAGATTGATCGTGTTAGCCTGTGGACTAGATAGTGCCGACACTGCTAGGGTGAAACAGGAAGAAAAAGCCAACTTTTGTTAGCATTAGTTAGCTTTTTTGTATCGGAATATATCGAAATTTTTGATTTAGACCGCTTGTCTTTAGGTTGGGCTTGGGTGTACTTGATGACGATAGAAAAGGTTTACCAACTCCGTGGTATTCCTCAACTGGATGGTTGTTGGAATAGTTAACTTCACAGCTTTGAAGCTGTAATATGTTACCTGTTGCCTGTTCTGTAATCTGTCAACTCATTAGTTAATGTTTAACTCTGAATCTTTTTGGAGAGTTTTTGACTCTGTAACTGGTTTTCTTGGAGAAGCTACTGCTGTTTTGGGAATTTCAATGACTGGGTTATTCAAGGCTACCATTAACGGTGAGGTAGAAACTGCTGGCTGACTTGTTACCGTTATTGGCTGTATTTTCTGTTGTGCCAGTTGTAATTTGGATGTATTACCGGGAATAAAGCCTGAGATTGAGCCGATGATACAAGCCGCTACAGCAGCCCCTCCAAACATCCAACCTAGTTGGTAACGGTAGCTCAAGCGTTTCCAGACTTGCTGGAATGTCACTTCTGGAGGCTGTGCAGATGCTGGTATGGGCATGGTTTTTACACCCTGCCGCAGTTTTAAAAGTCGTGCATACAGACACTTAACTGATTCATCTGTGGACAGCCATTGTTCTACTTGCTTACGTTCACCAGCGGTAATTTCGCCATCTAGGTAAGCACTTAATAACTCAAAGCGGTCAGTTTCGTTGTGTTGTCGGCAATCACGTTTCTCCATATCCTTAGTACCCGTTGATTCATTGGTATATTTAGCCATTCCATTTGCTACATCACTAGGGAATTGGGAGGGGGAACGGTCATCAAACTGAGAATCAGTATTCATCTTAACGTTTTTACCAAGTCATACACGGGTCAACACAGCGGATAAATTTGAGAATTTAAGCAATTTTACTTCCAAATGGTAGAAAAAAATTGAGATTTCACCACAGTTCTTGTTCTTTTAAAATTCTACCATTGAATTAAGGAAAGATGTTGTAAATTTACTTAACCATCTAGATAACTTTGCAACTGGGTTTGCAATCTGGATCTAGCCCTAGCTATTCTCGATTTTACAGTTCCTAGAGAAACGCCAGTAATTTCGGCAATTTCTTCATAGGGTAATCCTTCGATTTCTCTCAGGACAATTGTAGTACGGAACACCTCTGGTAAATCAGCGATCGCATCTCGCAGTTGTTCATAAAATTCTCTAGTAGTGAGTTCTTCCTCTGGTCCTGGTGTATCACCAGCAATTTCCCAATCCATCTCGCCGTCGTCTACCGAGCGGGGAGCATCCAATGACAGGGGGCTAACAACCCGTTTGCGTTTACGCAACTCGTCGTAAAACAAGTTAGTGGCAATACGGCTTAACCAACCCCGAAATTTAGCAGGATCTTGTAAGCGGTTAATATTGCGATAGACTCGAATCCACACTTCCTGAGCCAAGTCGGCTCTGTCAGACCAATCAGGAGCCAGATGGTATAAAACCTTATCGACCTGAGTCTGATAGCGCCGTAAGAGTTCTGCAAAGGCAGCTTTATCTGGGCGCAGTCCTGCTTGACAGCGTAAAATAAGATCGTGGTTTGAGAGTTTGTCAACTTGCACCGATGCTTGTGAATAATTGGCATCAACAGTTGACCAGGATACAGTAATCGATTGACTCATAGATCGTACTGGCTGTAAATCATCCCCTCCTATTAGACTAGATAATTAGAGAGATGTTCCTGGGTTAAGTGACGGATTTATGAGATCAACACAGAAATATAAATCAGGAATTATAAAAAAAGTGTTGAGTCTACAATGCCGAGTCTTGAGTATAGGGAAAAAAATCAGTAGGATGTATTCACTTAAACAACTGACTACTACCCCTTGACAATTGGGACTGGTGACTGGTGAATGGTGAATGGTGACTGGGAAGAAATATTTACCCTCTTCTTCCTGACTCCTGACTCCTGTACGGGCGTTCGCGAAGCGTGCTGGAAGCATCAGCATTCGGGCGATAAACTATCAATTTTTATCACAGGTTATTTTCCGAATGTTTCGCCCCTACTTCGCCCCTACGACTCCTGACTCCTAAAACTTCTAAATTATAAAGATATTGTCAGGGTAATGAGATAACTGATAATTATTGATAAATTCTTTGCTAATTGGCTGCTGTTGGCAGTCCATAATTAATTTTAATGAGCCAGATATGTCAGGGATACACAATAAGCAATGGCAATGGCAAGAAATGAATCTGTAGCGCGGATGGTAATGTTCCTCTGTTTTGGCACAGCAATTTTATCTCTGGCTGTCCATTGGCACAGTATGAGAACAACAGCCCAGTTAAATCCGTCGGTATCCACTACATTAAGGAAAAATTCTACTTCCCCGACTGACTCTAGTAAAAATATTTCTCCAGGTATTAGCATTGGGGAAACCGCTTTCGGCGCGTCTTTTCCCTCTTCTCCATCAAATTCTACTGCTGGGAAAAAATATGTAGCTAGTGCTGCGGATACACCAAAAAATACAAAGTTGGTGTTTCCAGAACAGATCGAGAAGCAGAAGACAAACAGCAAACCAAAGGGCTTTTTCTTTCGCGGTGTGGATGAGTCCACGTCTGTTCAAGGTTCTCAATCTACTCAGACAGAAGTGGTGGTTGATTTAAGCGATCACCGGGTTTATGTTTACCGCTATGACCAAGTTATAGCTAGTTACCCCATTGCTATCGGTAAAAAAGGTTGGGAAACGCCCACAGGTAGTTTTCAAGTCATACATAAGGAGCATCATCCCATTTGGAAACATCCAATTACAGGGAAAATATATGAAGCTGGTACTGATAGTCCTTTAGGAGACAGATGGATTGGTTTTTGGTCAGATGGCAGAAACGAAATTGGCTTTCATGGTACACCTGATACTGATTTAATAGGTGCAGCCGTGTCTCATGGTTGCTTGAGAATGCGTAACCCTGATGTGCGAATGTTATATGAGCAAGTAGATTTAGGCACACCAGTATTAGTGCGCGACTAAAATAGCAGTGGTCAGGAGGCAGGAGACAGGAGTCAGAATAATTTTAGATTTTAGATTTTAGATTGGAGTTGACAGAAACAATCCAAAATCCAAAATCCAAAATCCTAAATAGGGCTTGCTGAATAAACCCAAAATACTCGTAAATCAAAGGTTTGAGGCTGATCAGGAGGAAAGAAAGTGCAAGATTTTTGAAGGGTATACCTTAAAAACTGTGCACTTTGGGTCTGATAAATTAGAAAATCTGGGGATAACAGATAGCTCAAACTATTCCCTATTCCCTATTCCCTATTCCCTGCCTCAACGAAGGGACTTTTTCAGCAAACCCTAATTATGAATTATGAATTAGTAATTCTTAATTACTAATCAATTATCTTTGTTTTCCAAGATGAAGGATCAATAGATTTTCCATTGACATATAAACCCCAGTGTAGATGAGGTCCTGTAGAAGCACCTGTAGAACCTACTGCACCAATTAGTTGACCAGCTTTGACCATATCACCTTCTTTAACATTAATCCGACTGAGGTGCATGAAAATGCTGGTTACTCCTTGACCGTGGTCAATGCCAACTACATTACCATGAACTATGAAACCTTGGGATACTGTGCCTACTAAAGCCACTCTTCCTGCTGCTGGGGCAACTACATCTGAACCTGCTGCACCAGCGTAGTCTAGTCCTCGATGGTAGTAATCATTGGCAAAGTTACCATTATAGTAGCGCCTTACACCATAGGTTGTGGTCATCCGTCCTTGATTTGGTCTCAGGAAAACACCGTCCCAATATTTGTCAGGTGTTTGTAGGGCTTTAAACTCTTTAACTCGTTCTAGTTCATATTCTGTTGCTTTAACTCCGGCTTTTCCTGGGGGTAAATTAATACGTTGGATGGGAAATTTGCGATCGCCTACGTACACAGCCAAATTTCTTTGTCGCTGTCCCTCTCCTGACACAGTAACTTGTCTTACTCCTGGTTCTTCTAATGGAGTGGTAGGAATAAAAGCACGGTATTTATTGGGGGCAATTTCAAAGGCTGGATAGGTTTGTTCTCCAACTGTTACCGTAGGAATACCAGGCTGTTCTCCACTTTCTGGTTCAATTAATACGGAAATTGTATCTCCCAATTGCACTTTTTCCGGTAAAATCTGTACTTCTAAAGCCTCTGCTGGCAAGCTTAGTGCTATGGGAACAGCCGCAAGAATTCCCATTAACATCTTAGTGACACTGCTGACACCAACACGCTGTAACTTATCCTGAAAATTAATAACTTGAGCTTTGGTAGTCATAGGTTATAAAGAAATTGAGTGAGCCAAAACCACGCCCGATAAAGTATCAACGCCTTGCTATGATACTTTATCGTACTAAGGAACAGTGGATGTAGGCGAACGGATTGCCCATGCGTGGGGCAGTCATGATATCTTGTTTTCAACAGGAACGGTAATTAACCTGTATAAAAACCTAACTGCCTAACGGCAATCTGTACCTTGACAACTAAATCTATGGGGTTCTACTTCGTAGTTCTAACCCACATTCCGCACTTCGCTTTGTAATACATGAAAATTAAGAAAATTGGGGTTAATGGTGGTTGAATAGCGATCGACGAAAGGCTATAATTCATACGTTTAAATACTGAATAATATCAACATTTTTTGTAAAATTTATTGAAGTATTAACGTAGTACATTTTGAAGTGCGGAAAGTCGGATATAAGCAAACCCTTGTTAGGGACAATTCATGAATTGTCCCTACATCTTTTTCGGAGAGGTCTATTAAGTACCTGGGCAGAATTAATTTAACATTTTTGGAACAAACAAAAATCTCTGTATTCCTTATCTGTTCACTGTTAAGAGTTCCCTGTTCCCTATCCCAAATATAAAATTTATTCTGCACGACTACTTAGTTAGCTTTTTTGCATCTGCATCAAACTGTCAAAGGTTGTCGACATAAAGGATGTGGTTGTTAAAAAATAGGGAATAGGGAACAGGGAATAGGTACAAGGCAAAAGTAAGAATTTAGTTTTTACCCAGTCCCCAATCACCAATCACCAATCCCCAGTCCCCAGAAATTAGAGACTAGAAAGCACGTCCTTTGCAGCGGCTAACGTTTGCTCAATATCTTCATCTGTGTGGGCTAAAGAAGTAAACCCAGCTTCAAACTGAGATGGTGCTAAGTAAATACCACGCTCTAACATCCCACGATGGAATCTTCCAAACTTGGTTGTATCAGACTTTTTCGCATCTTCGTAGTTGTGAACTGGACCACTGGTGAAAAATAAGCCAAACATGGCGCTGATATGACTACCACAAGCAGCATGTCCTGTTTCTTGAGCAACTTTGAGCAAACCATCAGCTAGTTTTTTGGTGATGCGCTCTAGCTGTTCATAAGTCCCTGGTTTTTGTAATAATTCTAGTGTTTTAATTCCCGCAGTCATCGCTAAGGGATTTCCAGAAAGAGTACCAGCTTGATATACAGGACCGGCGGGGGCAATCATTGACATGATATCCCGACGACCACCATAAGCGCCTACTGGTAAACCACCACCGATGACTTTACCCATTGTGGTTAAATCGGGAGTGATGCCAAACTTCTCTTGAGCGCCACCGTAAGCAATACGGAAGCCTGTCATCACTTCGTCAAATACTAATAAAGCTCCATGTTCGTGGGTAAGTTCCCGTAAACCTTCCAAGAAACCAGCATCGGGAGGAATAAAACCTGCATTACCAACAACAGGTTCAAGAATTACACCAGCTATTTGATCACGGTTTTCTTCAAATAAGGCTTTAACGGCTTCTAAATCGTTGTAAGGCGCAGTTAAGGTACTGCTAGTTGCAGATTTAGGTACTCCTGGGGAGTCGGGTAAACCGAGTGTAGCTACACCAGAACCGGCTTTAACCAGGAACATATCAGCGTGGCCGTGATAGCAACCTTCAAATTTAATGATTTTTTCGCGGTTGGTGAAAGCTCGCATCAACCGGAGGACGGCCATACAGGCTTCAGTTCCAGAGTTGACAAATCTCACAATTTCGATGCTAGGAACTGCATCTATTACCATTTCTGCTAAGACATTTTCTAGCACGGAGGGAGCGCCAAAGCTAGTGCCTTTTTCTAAAGCTGCGTGTAATGCGCTGATTACTTCTGGATGGGCATGGCCACAAATAGCAGGACCCCAAGTACCAACGTAGTCTATATATTTGTTGCCGTCTACATCCCAAATATATGCTCCGTTAACACGATCAAATACTATGGGTTGTCCACCAACAGATTTAAAAGCACGCACGGGAGAACTAACGCCTCCTGGCATGAGGTTTTGAGCAGCAGCAAAGATTTCTTGTGATTTTGTAGTTTTAATTGTGGTGTTTACCAAGGTTATCTCCTATAGGTGGTAATTAAATTGAGCTTCTTTAATTAGGATAGGACTAAATGGGTAATGGGTAATGGGTAATGGGTAATGGGTAATATTTTTCCCAATCATCAATGACCAATCATCAATCACCAATCACCACTTTCTGCTAAACTCCTGTTAGCATCTGCAATTGATTAATAATTGTTAACTTACTCTAGTTTTTGTATGTCTTCTCCTGAACTGCTAACGCTCCAATCTGCCATCCCTGTGGAAAAAATTCGTTACGATGACAAAGGTTTAGTACCTGCGATTATCCAAGATTATCTAGATGGTACTGTATTGATGATGGCCTGGATGAATCAGGAGTCTCTGCAAAAGACTTTGGAAACTGGAGAAACTTGGTTTTGGAGTCGTTCCCGTCAGGAGTTTTGGCATAAGGGCGCTACTTCTGGACATATTCAGAAGGTGCAAAGTATTCGTTATGATTGTGATAGTGATGCTTTACTGATTGGTGTTGAGCAGTTGGGAGATATTGCTTGTCACACTGGGGAACGCAGTTGTTTTCATCAGGTTGATGGCAAGGTTCAACCACCTCCAGCAGATATGTTATCTCAGCTTTTTCAGGTAATTTGCGATCGCCGTGATCATCCTCATGAAAATTCCTATACCTGCAAATTATTGGCTGGTGGTGATAATAAGATTTTGAAAAAGATTGGTGAGGAAAGCGCCGAGGTTGTCATGGCTTGCAAAGATGATGATGCTGAGGCGATCGCCGGAGAAGTTGCAGATTTGTTTTATCATACCCTGGTGGCTCTAGCACATCATCAAGTTGATTTAAAAGCTGTTTATCGGAAATTACAAGAACGCCGGAAATAGGGACTGGTGACTGGGGACACTTCGACAAGCTCAGTGCATCGCTGGTGACTGGGGACTGGGTAAGAGTTTTTACCAATTACCAATTACCAATTACCAATTACCAATGACCCATTTATTAACGTAAGTTGCTAGTTCTGCAAGAAAGGCTCTCAAATCGAAGTCACACTGAGCTAAATTGTTACTAAACCTTGATATTTTTGTAATTCTTATTATTTGCGGCTATTATCCTCTTTAGTTCCACAGAATTTCCACAGGAAGTTTGCCAGTTTTCCACAGATGCTTGACGAACTAACAAAGCCTTGCTGGCTTACTGGGGATTTTATGCTTTGATGACTGAACTACATCACCAACTGAGTTTTTATTAAATTAAGTAACAAAAATATAGCTCTAGCCCTGATTATTTCGTGAGTATTTATTTTTTAACTACCGATTTTTAACATTTCGCAGCATTGACAAACCCACCCCCTCTGAGCGCACAATGATTCGGCTTGCTTTTTTATTCCGTTCCGACATGAGCATCAATTTTGCACAGTGAACTCAGGTATGAGTGGGGATTTTATGGCTGGTGACAATACTTGACCAATAATTCCTTGATGGTATGCCCCTGATTTATTTGTGGGTCGATCCAAAATCCAAAATTCGGATAAATGCAAGCAAAATTTCTTGATAGACCGTATAGAAGGGAAATCTTATGAACACAACAGTTAGTATCTTTACAGTGATTCCCGAAGCACTCCACGAATCCCTCAAAAACTATTTAGAAACCCATCCTGAGTGGGATCAAAACCGAGTATTAACTGCGGCGTTATCGTTGTTTTTGCTGCAAAATGGAGAGAGCGATCGCTATGCTGCTCGTATTTATTTAGAAACTTTGTTTCATCAAGAACAAAAATTTCTTTGATCCAACTCTTGAAACTATTCCCTGTTCCCTGTCTCTAAGAAAAGACTTTTTCAGCAAACCCTAAGTATTAGCACTGTGAGAGGTTGGTGATAGGGTGATAGGGTGATGTAATACAGCAGACACCCTACACGCAATACCCTTAGAGTTATTCGTTTTGTGGATTGGTAGTAGATTCAAATTTGTAACCTACACCACGTACGGTCTGAATTAATGCTGGTTGACTAGCATCAATTTCAATTTTCTTGCGAATTTGACCGATGTGAACATCGACAACTCGCTGATCTCCTACATATTCATAATCCCAAACCTCTTGTATAAGTTCTGATCGCCGCCAAACTCGACCTGGATGACTGGCTAAAAAATGCAACAAATCAAACTCCAAAGCGGTCAAGGGTACTGGTTCGTCATTAAGTGTTACTTCTCTCCGCACCGGGTCAATTATGAGTTTGTCAAAAATGAGGCGTTTTTGTTCTGCGGTGGTAACAACCCGCTGTCGCCTCAAAATTGCTGCTACTCTGACCTCTAGCTCTCCCAGTCCAAAGGGTTTGGTGAGATAGTCATCAGCACCTTTGGAAAAACCGTGAATTTTGTCAGTTTCATCTGTGCGACTGGTGAGTATAAGGACAAAAACGCCATTTCGGCTTTGCATCTCTTGGCACAGGTTAAAACCAATCGTATCTGGTAGGTTTACATCTAGAATTACCAAGTCTGGGTTAAATTGCTCAAATAAGTTGAGGGCAGTCTTACCATCTTCGGCAGCTTCTACTTGATAATTCTGTTTGATCAAAAAGCGTTGAATTAAATTCCGAACGGCGGGGTCGTCATCAACTACAAGAATCTTGGCAGGAGCCATGACCATTACTTTGCACAAAAATTCATTATGATTAACAGAGATATTACGTAAAAACGCATTTTCCTCTTTGGCTGTACTGAAAAATCTACAAGGAGTAGATAAGAGTATCCTGATTGTTCCAATAAACTGTAATTACAATTATGAAAGATGTAGACACTAATTTTACGAGTATCAGGTCTGCATTTCAGAATATGTACTATATCTACCGTATGGTTTTCTTGACCCTATTTGTAGCTTTCTGTTTCAGTTTGCATAGTGTGTACTTAGCTTAGTGAAACAGCAATTTAAAACGGTTTAATTTCAAATCAATATGCGATTTTATACCATTAATCAATATGGTTATCAGAAAATAGGTTGAAAACCTTTGATGGATGTCTGTGATGGCAATATGTTAAAGTAACTATGGTTTAAATTCTTGAGTCGAATAAACTCAGCTGTGCTAATATCCTGATTATGAGGATAAGAATCGGCCGAAAGCACTGTTTCGATTATCATAGAACTTAAGGTTGTTTTTTCTTCAACAAAAGACTGCTGCTGACTAGGGCTGAAGTAACACACTGCCATGAGCGATCAAAATCCCTACCAAAAACTTGGGGTATCAGAAGATGCTAGTTTTGATGAAATTCAGGACGCTCGCAATCGCCTGTTGGAGCAACATGGTGGTGATAGCAAGGGTCGGGAATTAATTGAAGCAGCTTATGATGCGATTCTAATGGATCGCTTACGAATGCGCCAAGAAGGTAAAATTAAAGTACCAGAGCGTATCCGCTTTCCAGAAATGCGAGTTCCATCTCCACAAAAAGAAAGTCCGGCTACTCGTGATCAGTCACCTGCATGGCTGCAACGAATATTGGATCAACCGAGTCTATCAGATGTACTCGCACCAGGAGCTTGGTTCCTGGGTTTAAGTGCTATTAGTTTATTTGTTCCTACTGCCAGCGATCAGGTTTTGCAACTGGGATTGGTGGTTGGGGTTGGAGTCAGTATTTATTTTCTCAACCGCAAGGAAAATAAATTTGGTCGAGCAGTTTTGTTTACCCTGGCAAGTCTTATTATTGGCTTAATAGCTGGGGGATTGATTGCAGTACCTGTATTACAGCAACTAGCTTTAATCAATATTACAGCAAATCAGTTTTCTACGGTTCTGACGTTTATTTTGATGTGGTTAATTAGCAGCTTTCTGCGTTGATAAGGCAAGAGGCAAGAGGCAAGAGGCAAGAGGCAAGAGGCAAGAGGCAAGAGGCAAGAGGCAAGAGGCAAGAAAAAATAAATTAATTCTCAACTCCTGACCCTTTGATCTCCTGACTCCTGCTATATATTTTACCCTATAGGATAAACTAATTCTCTAACACTGGTGGCTGAATCTTGTGTTAATGCTACAGATGCGATCGCTTGGGCTTCTGAGATGGTTAAATGGGAAATAGCTTGTTTTAATGATGCTATAGCTTGGGGATTGACACTTAATTCATCTAATCCCAAACCTAATAAAATGGGTGCTACTAAGGTTTCTGCGGCCACTTCTCCACATAACCCCACCCAAATATTAGCAGCATGGGCAGCTTGTACTGTTTGCTGAATCATACGTAATACCGCAGGTTGCAAAGCATCGGCTAAAGTTGCTACTTTGGGATTAGTGCGATCGCCTGCCATCACATACTGACTTAAATCATTTGTACCTATACTAAAAAAGTCCACTTCCTGAGCTAACTGATCAGCAATAGCTACTGCTGCGGGTGTCTCTATCATCATTCCCACTGCCATTTTTTCATCAAAAGCTATTCCCTCTGCTCGCAGTTCTGCCTGCACTTCGGTTAAAATTGCTTTAGCTGCTCGTAATTCTGTTAAAATGGCAATCATTGGCCACATAATTTTGATATTATTACCGTAACTGGCGCGTAAAATTGCCCTTAATTGAGTTTTCAAGAATTGAGGATTTTCTAAACAGAAACGTATTCCCCGCACACCTAAGAAGGGGTTGGTTTCTTCACTCAAGGAACTCAGATAAGGAAGTGGTTTATCTCCACCTACATCCAGGGTACGAATAATTAAGGGACGCTGGTCTAAAACCTGAGCTATAGCCTGATAAACTTCTAATTGTTCCTCTTCTGTGGGTGCTTTTGTCTTTTCCAGATACAAGAACTCTGTACGCAGTAAACCCACACCTTCTGCACCATGACTGACAGCGGTTTTGGCATCGGCAATACTACCAATATTAGCAAAAATTTGTATTCTCCGACCATCACGGGTAATTGCTGGCTGATGTGCTTTAGCTTTCGCTTCGGCTTGGGCGGTTTGCCATGTTTGACGTTTGGCTTCTAGGGCTGTTAATGTTTCTGCTGGTGGTGCTACCCAAACTTTACCGCTTTCGCCATCAATTGCCATCAAAGTGCCACTTTCTAAGGTTAACACTTGAGGAGCTACACCCACAACCGCTGGAATGCCTAATGTGCGGGCAATAATAGCACTATGGGAAGTTGCACTCCCAGAAGTCATACAAATGCCCATTACTTTAGCTGGATCGAGTTTAGCGGTATCTGAAGGACTTAAATCTGTACCGACAATAATTGATGGTTCTGTGATGTGCAAGTCAGTGGGCAGACTACCAAGTAAAATTCTTAACACCCTACGCCCGACATCAACTACATCATCTACTCGTTCTTGTAAATAAGCATCTTCTAGTTTACGGTAAGAATTTGCTACTTCATCAACTACAGCTTGCCAAGATACTTCTGCATTAAGGCGTTTTTCAACAATATGCTGACGTGCGGCTTCTAGCATGACTGGATCTGCTAAAAATAACAGATGGGCATCAAAAATAGCCGCTTCCGCATCACCAATTTGTATTGATGTATGGGAAAGTAAAGAAGCAATTTCCTGTTTAGCTATTTGGATAGCAGATTGTAATCTATGCCACTCGATTTCTACATTTTCTATGTGATATTCTGTAATTGGGATGGTGACAGATTGATAATGAATTAATGGGGCGATCGCTATTCCAGAAGAAGCAGCAATTCCTATGAGTTCTCCTTCCGTTGGTGATGTAACTTCCTCACGGGGGGCTGGTATTGCGATAATGCTATCATCTTCACCAAAGTTGTTAATAATCAATCCTTGTAAAGCTCTTAGCGCCTCTTGGGCATCCGTACCAGTAGCAGTTATCAGCAATTCATGTCCTTGACGTACTCCCAAAGTAGCAACTTGGTTAATACTGTCACCTCTGACCGCTTCTGTATTTCTGGTTAAATTTTGTACTTTAATTTGGGATTTAAACCGGGATGCCGTGGCTACAAACTGAGCAGCAGGACGAGCGTGTAAACCTAAGCGGTTAGTAATTTTGAGGCGAATTTCCTGGGTAGGAATTGCTGCTGTATTACCAGTTTGTGTACTGAAGTCTGATAATGGACTGGTGACTAAATTTAACTGAGTTGCTTTTGCTATTAATGCCCCTTGTGCTTCCGTGATCACTTGCTGGATGTTTTTCCCAGCAGCAGCAGCAACAACAGCAGAAATAGCGCCTTCTACTAATGGGGCTGCACATAAATAGATTTTTTCTCGTTGTTCTGGGGGTAGAAACTCCAGAGCCATTTCCGCACTCATTAAAGCACTACCCAAATCCATCAGCACGAGAACACCATCATCTGAGAATACAGAGGCGATCGCTTCATAAACCTTGATCGCATCTGTACCTAGTGGGTGTTCTGGATCATCAACACCTGCTGCTACAGCGAGGGGAATTTTGCCTTGAACCATCTGTGCAGCTAGTTCCTGTACTCCCAGAGCCAATTGTTTACTGTGCGAAACAATAACAATACCAACCACTGTAATACCTTAGCCAGTTACCCATCCTATTATGAATTGTGAAAATGAAAAGACTGTATTTATTTAGGTTCTATTTAGGTTTGAGAGGAGAAGATTAATATTTTGTAACAAGAACCAAGAAAAGGAGTCAGGATAAAGAATTAATGTTATTGTTTATGCTGCGCTATCAGCATTTAGTGAGTTTAACAACTGTAACTTCAATAAGTTCAAGTACAGATTTTATAGTTAGTGAAGTAGTTTTGAAACCGTGAGCGATCGCATTTCTTAACTGAAAATTATTTACACTCATAACTTACCAAATCTTTGTACATCTAGTATTCCCGTTTGTGACTAGAAATAATACAATGATTCCCCAAAAATTTTCCCATCTCCACACAACCGCTAGGTAGGGTTGCTACTATAGGAAAAGGTGAAAGAATCAATCAAATCATATCTAAAATGTCATCTAAAATGTCAACAACTTTAATTACCGGTGCGTCAGGTGGAATTGGCAAAGCTTTTGCAGAAGAATTAGCAGCACGCAAAACCAATCTGGTTCTCGTTTCCCGTTCAGAGGAAAAACTAAACCAAATAGCGGAAAAATTAGAACAACAACATCAAATAAAAGTCGAAGTTATACCCAAAGATTTGACAGAAAATAATGCTACTAATGAGGTTTTTGATTTTATTAAAAGCCAAGAAATAACAATTGATTTGTTAATCAATAATGCGGGTTTTGGTGATTATGGAGATTTTGCTGAACGAGATGGAGAACGACAATTAAAAATGATTCAATTAAATATTATGGCATTGGTAGATTTAACTCACAAATTTCTACCTTTAATGCGTCAACGTCGTTCTGGTAGCATTATTAATGTATCCTCAATTGCTGGCTTTCAACCAATGCCTTATATTTCTGTTTATGGGGCAACTAAGGCATTTGTTATGAGTTTTAGTGAAGCTTTGTGGGCTGAAAATAAAGATTATGGAGTGAAGATTTTAGTAGTTTGTCCAGGTCCTACAGAAACAGATTTTTTCATTGAAGCTCAGTTTCCTGAAACTTTAGCCAGTGCAAATAATAAACTAGCTACTCCTGAAGAAGTTGTTAAAGATGCTTTACAAGGTTTAGAAAAAGGTGATTTAAATGTAGTTAGCGGTGGTTTAGCAAATAAAATCATTGTCAATATGCACCGCTTTTTACCAAGAGAATCTTTGGTAAGTGCAATAGCTAAACAGTTTAAACATGGGTAATAGTTGATAGTTGATAGTTGATAGTTGATAGTTGATAGTTGATAGTTGATAGTTGATAGTTGATAGTTGATAGGGAAACATAAAATGATTACCCAATCACCAATCACCAATCACCAATCACCAATCACCTACATATATCTTGTTAATTGCACGCGGTAACGTTCTTTTTTAGTCACGGCAATTTCACCAACTTCTAAACGTCCTTTACCGCGAATTGCTATTAAATCTCCGGTTTTGACTTGCGAACTCGCTTGAGTAATTTCTTTCCAATTTACCCGCACATCACCAGAGTCAATTAAATCAACCATTTTATTACGAGACATCCCAAAACCAGCAGAGGCGATCGCATCTAATCTTAATGAAGCTTCTACTGTGGTTAATTCTTTCTTTTTCGGTTCTCTAATTTTTAGTTCGTTAATATCAATAGGTTGAGTTTTCACAGGAACAGAACGCACCTGTTTTAAATTCATTTCCAGAAATTCTACCAGTTCAGGAACTACAATTGCTTGCGCTCCTCTTTCCCCCAAAATAATAATATCTCCGGTTTTTTCCCTGACAATTCCTGTACCCAACATTGCTCCTAAAAAATCACGATGGGTAGCAGTATCAAACAAAAAATTACCAGCAATTTCTAAAGCGGTGATAGCAACTTGAGATGAATCTAAAGGCAGTTCAGAACGGGCGATCGCCACTCTTTGACGTTCAGCTTGAGGATATCCACCCCAGGCAACTAAATGCACCTCTGTCAATCGGCTAAAAACCCGTTGAATTTCTGCTAACTCTGGCGGAGACAAAAAATCAGTTAAGACTACTTCCCAGGTCTTTATAGATTGCTCTGCTTGGTCAATTACACGGGCGATACTATCGCGGTTTTCAATACCTTTTAAAAGTTCTTCTCTTGGTAACATGGTGATTGGTGATTGGTGATTGGTGATTGGTAACTAACTGGTGACTGGTGACTGGTGATTGGGAAAAATTACGAATTATGAATTACCCATTACCAATTACCTATTACCAATTACCTATTACCCATTTTCTGCATAACCTTGGATATTTTCGGGGTCATACTGCCGTAAAATGCGGTTTGCTTGGCGAGTCAGAGTTTCTGAACCTTGAACCACAATTAAATATTTACCAGCATCCAAACGGTTACGGTAGGGTAAAGCATCACCACTACCAAAAACCAAACCCACACCACCACCAACAAAGACGCTACCCATAGCACCGCTACCAGCACCAAGCAACCCACCGATAACATGATTACCGATTTCACCAGCCCAAGCAAAGGTGTTTAAACCAGTGATGAGACTGAAGGTAAAACCAGCAAAAAAGCCGAATGGTATTAACCAGAATGCCATCAATCGTACTTGTTTTTTCGCTTCTTCTTTGGGGTCTATTAAACCAAACTCATCAGCGGTTTTGTATCCTCTACCCAGGATAGTGCTATTTATGCCTTCTTTTTCTAAGCCTAAGTAAGCAGATTCAGCTTGGATACGGTCTGGTAATACGGCTACAAGGTAATTCATTGGTCTAAAAACAGTTATATAAAACAGGGTTTCTTTAATTATCTTTAATTAACAGAATATCAGCACTGGTTCAACGACAGATTCAGCACCAAATATTATTTTAAAGAATCTAAAGGTTCACAGAAATTATTTACACCTTGCTTGAGGACATATATCAAAACTGGTGTTGCCAAAATTTTGGGAAACTCTGGAATACTTCTCAGGTTTGACATCATCCCAGAAATTGAACCATTTAATAAATTATCTCTATATTCTTGTTCGCAGATAACAGCACGCCATTTTTTTGCTAAAGCGTCTAACCATTCGGAATTTGTTCTACCAGGTTCTTGTCCCGCTTTAATAGCCAGGGTCATGGCTGCATCTTCTAAGTCTCCCTCGCAGTCTTCTATCAAGTCTAATGCTTCCATTGCTTGAATATCATCTGCTAATTGAGAGCGAAATTGGGCTATTTCTTGTGATGTGATTTTAGTCATAAAAGGAGATCAAGGAGTCAGGAGTCAGGAGTCGTAGGGGCGAAGCATTCGGAAAATAGGCTTTTCATAAAATTGATAATTGGTCGCCCGAATGCTGATGCTTCCAGCACGCTTCGCGAACGCCCGTAGAGGAGTCAGGAGTCAGGATAGAGCTAGTCCTAATCTGACTATTTTATAGACAAAACTATACTTATGTTGACAAGCATTGACATAAGTGAGTTAAGAAAATCGCCCACTTGATATATAATCCTACGATATCAAGTATTGAATTAAGACTATTGCCAACGCGAAAACCAAGCAATGATAGCGGTAGTCTTTCTTGTAAATCTTAACTTGAGAAATATCGCGTCTGGCTAAGGCGTGCAAGTCTACTGAGGGATAACCGCTCCCATGCTCCCGTTGAAGTAGAAAGTAAAGTCTAGCTTTGTCTAGGTTTTATATAGCATAGGACTTACGCATTGACAGGATCAACCAAATATGGGGTATGGGTTTCGGGCATTTTAACGTGATTTTTTAATTATTTTTGGGCGATAGCGAAGCGCTGCTGCAAGCAGTTCGCTATTGATCGGAAGTTAATCGCCAAAAGCCTGAAACGACGGATTTTCGTTCATGCACATCATGGTGAATTTGTACAGTGCGTAAGTCCTATAGCAGAAGAAAGAAACATATTTATTCCCAATCACCAGTCCCCAATCACCAATCACCTGTAACAAATATAGCGTTTTTCACTAAAAAGCCTCATTTTACAGTCTAATAACTGGCAATGAGGCTTTTTGGGGCTTGTAAACAGTTTTTATAGCCGTAGACAGAGCAGTTAGGACATCAATTAATCACAAAACTCTTACTACAAAAGGGTTTTATTCCTGACTCCTGCTATATTTGTTTACTTATTAAAAGCTCTGGAGGTGACGAAGCGTTGTAACTCTGTCAAAGCACGATTGTAATCCAAAATGGCGCGAATGCGATTACCTTCGGATCTGGTGAGTTCATTTTCTGCGTTAATGACATCGGTTTGAGTCCCTACACCAGCTTGAAAACGTAAACGCGCTAATCTGAGGGATTCTTTGGCTTGCTCAAGAGCAGCGTTCGCAGTTTGTACGTTTTCCAAGTTAGCAAGCTGGGTAGAATAAGCTTGTTCTACTTGAAAGCGGATTTCGTTGCGTTGTTGAGCAAATCGAGTTTCCTGAATTGCTATATCAGTTTTTGCCTGGGCTGCTCTTGCTCTTGCCGCGCCACCATCATATAAATTCAAAGTGGCTCGGACTCCCACAGAATAGCCGTCACTGACATTGACATCATCATTAAAAAAATCTAGCAAGTCATAGCTGGCAACTAAACTAATTTGTGGTCCCAAAGATGCTAGAGCTTGTTTCCTGCGCTGTTCACTAATATTGCGCTGTGCCAACTGCTGTTGTAGTTCGGGACGGTTTTGATAAGCCAAGACAATGCTATCTTCTAAGCTTCTTTCCCACAGACCAGCTAATTGTACAGGATCAGCGGCACTAATATTTGCGGACTGGGACAGATTTAACCGCACCGCTAACCGTCGCCGAGCAATGATTTGCTGAGACAGAGCATTAGTTAACTCTTGTTGAGCATTGGCTAAATTCACCTGCGATCGCAATACATCGAATCTTGTACCCACTCCAGCCCGTTCTAAAGCCAAAGCATCTCGCAAACTAGCCTGAGAGTTTTCGACTGCTGATCGAGAAATCCGCACATTTTCATCTGCTTGTTGCAAACTATAGTAATCTGTGGCGACGCTCAAGCGTATTTCTTCAGATTGCCTTTCTACATCCAATTCCTGAAAACGCACCTGTTCCTCAGCCTGCTTTATCGCAGCGTTTCTGCTCCCAGAGGTATAAAGGTCATATCTCAGTTGGGCTTGACTATCGAAGGCGGTATTAGATTCAGCATCAGGTGCTTCAGGATCTAACCTTTGTGATTGTTTAGCTGACAGTGTACTGGCAGTGCTACGGCTATTAGTGACATTACCACTCAAACTGACAGTGGGCAATAAGGCAGCTTGAGCTTCCCTTAAAGCTCCCTTACTATTTTCCAACTGCAAAACAGCTACCTGTAGTTCGTTGTTATTTCGCTTAGCCAGTTCCAGAGCCTGTTCTAAAGTAATCGGCTGAGTTTCCTGAAGTTTTACTTCCTCTGGATTCGTAGGAAAGAGCAGGGGATTAGAACTGGGACTCAGGTTTTCCAGTGTTGTCTCCGTAGAACTTGTAGGAGTAGGTGTTACATTTTGTGTATTCTGAGCAGGTAGCTGTGTATTTGGAGTTCCTGATTCAGTAGGAACATTTACCTGGGCTACCTTTTGACTATCCTTATCTACATTTTTTTGTAAACAACTACTTGAGGACAGGAGCAAAGCTGCCCGACTGTTCGGCTCTGCCTGTAAACACTTATTTAGTGCTGTTAACTGTGATACTTTTGTCGCAGTGACTGAAACTGGTAAAACAGTTTTCAGGCTTTTTACTGCTGGCACATTGGTATTATTAGCAGCAGTAATTTCTGTCACACTCTGATTCACCGTAGCTGGAAAACTGAGTTGACTAAAATCAAGATTAGGTAAAAAGGCTGGAGAATTATCAACCGCAGTAATGGGCAGTTGCCTATTGATTTCCACAACTGAGGTTTTCACATCGGTTGCAGCCAACACACTAGGAGAAGACACCAGCTTTACCTCATCAACTTTGACTGTTCCAGCCCAAGCTGATTGAGTTGTTAATACTGCTGCTGTTACACCAGGTAAGAAACTATGAAATAATAATTGCTGTCTTTTCACCGCATCCCCTCACAAGAAAAACCATTTAGCGGCAGAAAACTTGTCTTCTCACAGAATATAACATGATGCTAAATGAAGCAAATAATATACTATATACCGAATTTAGCTTCTTTCGGGATTTAGCAGTTTATTTGTCTTCAAAACGTTTAACAATGCGAGAAAGTTCCGCCTTTTCGTCTATGCTAACGCGGCTAGGCGCTCCACTGACAATTCTCTCGTAATTACGGAAGGAATCTTTAATATTAGGTCCATCAGCCGTAATATTGTACTCCCTAATCCCTTTATCGTGCCACGAACCCCGCATTTTAAAGACGTTGATTGCCCGTGACATTTCTCCATGAATTTCTACGTACTGCAACATAATAATTGTGTCAGTGATGGTGGAAATATGAGAATCTGTAATGGAATGTGATCCCATAAATTGGTCACTGGTATTGGTAAAGAAGCCTGTAATTTCTTCTTGTTTGGCATAACCTGTTACCCCAATTACAAATTGGCGAAAAGCATTATTACTTACGCCTCTAGCTAATGCGGAAAGGGAGTCAATAGCAATGCGGGCTGGTTTAAAATCGGCAATTTCTGATTTAATAATTTGTAAGTGATCTTCTAAACCTGTTGATTCAGGATAGGTACAAATTATTTTTAATAAACCTTGGTGTTCTAATTCCTCAAAGTCAATTCCCCAAGAATAAGCATTTCGAGACAGTTGAGCGCGGGATTCTTCATAAGCAAATAATATTGCTCGTTCACCGCTGACACAACCATCTTGAATAAATTTGCTGACTAAGAGAGTTTTACCAGTACCTGTAGCTCCTGTGGCTAAAATAATCGAATCTTTGAAGAAACCACCACCACACATTTCATCTAGGGTGCTAACTCCTGAAGATACACGGACATTTGAAGACCTTTGTGTTAAACGCATTGCTCCCAAGGGGAAGATGTTAACTCCAGCATTAGTAATTGTGAATGGATATTCACCTTTCATGTGGGTTGTACCGCGCAATTTGAGAATTTCTATGGTGCGGCGGCGGCGTTCTCCTTCTAAAACGTTGCGAACAATTACTACGTTGTCAGACACAAATTCTTCTACCCCAAAGGAAGCTACAGGTCCATATTCTTCTCCCCGTTCTGTGGTAATGATTGTGGTGACGTATAATTGTTTAAGACGCGCTACGAGGCGGAATATCTCGCGCCGCACTACTCCCACTGCTTCATATTGTTGGAAGACTGCGGTAATGGAGTCAATGGAAACACGATGGGCTTTGTATTTACGAATCGCATATTGTAATCGCTCAATTAAGGCGGAAAGGTCAAAGTTACCCACAATATCTTGCCCTTCGGGATCGGGGGAAGCGTCGAGAATAAACAGTTTGCCTTCTTCAATTAGTTTTTGTAAGTTCCAGCCAAAAATATGGGCATTTTTAATAATGTCGCTGGGTGATTCTTCAAAGGTAACAAATACTCCTGGTTCATCAAAGTAGGTGATACCATTATAAAGAAATTGCAGGGATAATAAGGTTTTCCCAGTACCAGATGTACCGCTGACTAAGGTTGTTCTGCCCACTGGTAAACCGCCATGACTAATATCGTCAAAGCCCTCAATCATGGTGCGAATTTTCTCTACACCACCACTTGCTGGTTTTTGTTGTTCTTGTTGCTCTTGGTCACTCATTGTTGATTATATAGGTCTTTAACCCGATTTTTTAAATTCCTAAATTCTGTACAGAGTTTTTATGAAAAAATGTTCTTTACTAGGGTCAAGAGTTTTAAAAAGCTGAATACTGACTGCTGAATGCTGACTGCTATATGTTACTGTTCCCAGTCTTCTTCATTTAATTCTTCATAAAGTAAGTCTAAACCGATTAAAACTCTTTCTCTGTCTGAAAGATCACCTATTATTTTGCGAACGGGAGGGGGCAAAATCTTTGATAATGTCGGTGTGGCTAAAATTTTGTCTTCTTCAGCCAATTGTGGGTTTTTGAGAACATCAATTACTTTTAGGGCATAAACTCCTTGAAACTCCTGTTCTAATATGTTTTTGAGTGTGTTTAATGCTCGCACGGAGTTGGGTGTGTTCCCTGCGACATACAGCTTGAGAACATAGGTTTTTTGGACTTTATTCATAAATGCACAGTTTAGATATCAGAATAGGAATACAAAATAGGCTGATGCATTTGTTGAAACTAATAACAGATGCCTGTTGCAATAGGATTAATCTTAAACAATTTAAAAATCAATCCTGTCAATTTTTGATTCTTTAACTCATGAGTCAAAATCTAAGATAGCATGAATTTATCTCAGTTCATTTTAGACATAGAACATCTATATACTTCACACAAATGTGCCAGAATATCTATCAAGGTCAGCCTGTAATCTAGTAATGTTTCATCGCTCCTGCCTTCTAATTTTAGCTGTTTGGAAAATTCGTCAATCAGTTCTACATGAATTTCTATAATTTGTGGCACAGGAATATTAGCATAAAATAAGGTGTTGATGAATTTATCAATTGCAGTTTTGAGAGTTTTGTCTGTGATAAAATAATTGATGAGAATTTTCCGGTAATCAGATTTGAGGTTCGCTAATAGTTCCTGCTTTTCCGATGGACTCATTTCTTGAAACCATTGCTGGCTTTTCTGTTCATTACACGCCAATACATGATTATTCTTATTAAGATGCTTCCCTGATAGATTGTTATTTAACTGCATCCTATTGTGTAAAAACTGTCCGTTGATAGGAGTGGTAGCAGTCAGCGGCAACCCAAAAAATTGAGAAAAAATCTCATCAATCAAATTCCTGCACTGCCCGATTAAACCAGCTTGGGTATTTGCCGCATCAGCATTATATAAATATTTCTTAAGAATTGCTGGACAAATCAATAATATAGGTAATAACATTTATTGTTTATATATATTGTTTATATATGATGAACGCTGAGAGTGTCGCTTCAGTGCTGATTCAGTTTGATAAAAACTTTTCAGTAAAATCAGGGTAAAGAACGCCTTTTGTCAAAAATTATTGAGAAATTACCAATTCCTAACTGGTTTTGTCCGTCAGTGATATAACTTAGTAGGTAATCGGTGAAGCGTTCAACAGAGAATGTGTGGTAGCTAATCTGATGATCTATAAATGTCTATCTATCGGCATATAGATTTTTCCATTGTACTCCTTGATAAGATGCATAAACAAATTTAAAGTATGGTTTCATTTTAAATCATTATAATTCCTCAAGGTTCTAAAATAATCTTTGGAGCGATAATTGTTTTAGCTGTAACTATCCATCAGGAGTTTCCATACCAGTAAGATGCTGGTTGTTTACTCATTCACAAGAGTGGTACATTCAAGTATAACTGCTCTGGGAATGATGAAATTGGGAAATTGCCGATCAAAGTGAGTGAATCGCTGGAATAGATTTACAGTATCTCTAGGAAAGATTTTATGCGTCTTTTAGGAGGATATGGCTTCAGGCCTGAAAAATATCAGCACTTTGGCAGATGTTGATGCCAGAGGCAATTACAGGAAGAAAGATCCCCTAAGCTTTATGTTAATGCTACAGTACCCGCTTTATGACTTTCTAGCAACCGTACCCAGTTGCTCCCAAACAAGCACTCTGGCAGTGGTGCTGGAGATTTTGGAGAAAGAACAGTGCGATCGCTTGGTAGTGGTAAATCAACAACAAAGTCCCATAGGATTATTGTATTCTGCCCGTTTAATCCCAAAATTATTAACAGCAGCCAGTGGTGAAACGTTTTTAAATCTACAGCAATCAATTTCCACTTTGAGTCCTAGTCTGATTTCGCCCATCAAAACCATACCAGCTTCTGAACCACTGGATAAATTAAGTTTGTTTTTACGTCACCAACAAAACCAAAAAAATAAAAATTTAGATTGGGCGTTGATTGATGCAGATGGTAAATTTTTAGGTCTGCTAGATAACCTACGCCTACTCAGCTTTTTAGCTAAAAATAAAGTTACAATTGCCTCTAAAGTTGCTGGGACGACGGAAAATAATACTAGAAGAAAAAATCGCTCTTATAAGCAGAATCAACATCAATCACCGAGATATAACGCTTTAGTGCAGTTATTGGAAAGACTGCCTTGGCCTTTAATGTTGCAAACAAGCACTGGTGAAGTTTTAACACAAAATCCTGCTTGGTGGCAACAATTGGGAGTTTTGAAAGATCCAGAAGGAATTAGGCTACAAGTAGAAACTATCCTATCTCCTGTCAGGCGTGAAGACCCAGAATATATCCATCGACAAACATTCAAGGCTTATTCTGATGCACCTATTAGCAAGGGTGCAACTGAAGATGCTGTGACGCTGATGCCAGAAGCCAGAAGTCATAACTTGCCTACAAGCAGTCAAGCGCCTCACTCCACATCGGTTTTAGCAATGATACAGGAGCAGCAAGGAAAAGCAAATGCTACATCCAGTCATTGCTATTTGGATGCTAAACAAGGTACTTGTACTTGTGTTGTTCAGGTGCAAAATGGTCAAGAGCGAATTTGGCAGTTTGCTAAAATCCTCTTGGATAGTCCTGAATTAAAAGTTGGGGGTGGTGATGCAGAAGTTGTCAACTCAACTAATAATTCAGCAAATTTCACTGATAATTTGTGGTTGGTTTTAGCTACGGATGTGACCGAACAACAACAGCTTTTTAAAGAATTGGCAGCTAAAAATGCTGATTTAATTCAACTTAATCGGTTAAAGGATGAGTTTCTAGCTTGTATTAGCCATGAATTAAAAACGCCGTTGACAGCAGTTTTAGGCTTGTCAAGATTACTGGCAGATCAACAATTAGGAGAACTGAACGAAAGACAAGCACGTTATGCGGGTTTGATTCATCAAAGTGGCCGTCATTTGATGAGTGTGGTGAATGACATTTTAGATTTGACGCGGATGGAAACGGGACAGATGGAACTGACTCCATCGCTGGTACAGATTCGGGAAGTGTGCGATCGCGCTTTATCAGAAGCCAGAACACTTCACAGCCAACCGAGCAAAAGCACCGATTTTTCAGATGATCACCAATTCAGCCTGACCATTGAACCTGGTTTAAAGGAGATGGTAGCAGATGAATTACGCTTGCGGCAAATGCTGGTACACTTACTTTCCAACGCCTTTAAATTCACTGAAACCACTGGGAAACTGGGGTTGCGGGTAAATCGCTGGGAAGGATGGATTGCTTTTACAGTGTGGGATACAGGTATTGGTATTCCTGAACATCAACAACATTTAATCTTTCAAAAATTCCAACAGTTAGAAAATCCCCTAACTCGCCAATTTGAAGGCACTGGTTTAGGGTTAGTATTAACAAGGGCTTTAGCTCGATTACATGGTGGAGATGTGAGCTTTTTGTCTCGTGAAGGTAAAGGTAGCCAGTTTACATTGTTATTACCTCCTTCTCCTCCCAAAACCAGTTTTTCTGAATCAGAGGGGGGAAATTTAGAAGTACATCAACCTATTTCTTCTCAAAGGTTAATATTAGTAGTTGAGGCAGTAGCGCGATATATTGAAGACCTGACCCAAAATCTGAAAGGTTTAGGTTATCGGGTGGTGATTGCGCGTTCAGGGACAGAAGCATTAGAAAAAGCGCGGCGCTTGCAACCAAAAACGATCTTTTTGAATCCCTTACTACCCCTGCTTTCCGGTTGGGATGTACTGACTTTACTAAAATCTGATAGTGCAACTCACCATATTCCTGTGATTATCACCGCTACGGGGGCAGAAAAAGAACACGCTTACGCTAACAGGGCTGATGCTTTCTTGAGTTTGCCAGTGGAACATCAAGCTTTAGTACCCATTCTAGAAAGATTGTGTGCTACACCAGAAGTTCAGCAGGTAGGTTTAACAAATACCGATATTGTACCGGAAAAAACTCCGTTGCGGATTCTGCGGTTGGTGAATCCAGAATTAGAGTCTGTTAATCCCCAACCCTCCCTGCGTGAACATCGAGTCATTGAAGTAGATGATTTAGATCAGGCAGAAATTTTAGCGCGGGTGTGGCAGTTTGATGTGATTTTGTTGGATGTTGACAGTTCTAATGCCCAACATTATCTGCAACACTTGATGAAGTACCAAAGGTTAGCAAAATTGCCTTTGGTGACTTGTGATGTAGCCACAACCTTGGCAGCTTCCCAAATACCAGGATTGGGTGTATTTCCTTGCTTAACGCCATTGGGTAGGGAAAATGAGCATGGTCACGGCAAACCAGATCCTTTATTATCAGTGTTGGAAATTGCTTCTAATATTGGTTGTCCTCCTAATATTTTAGTCGTAGATGTGGCTAAGTTGGGTGATTTGCCACAGGTAAAACGCAAGTCAGCTAAGGGTTATAGGTTACAAAAGAAATCTGCTGTACAAGATATTAACCAAACACTCACAAATGATCAGGAAATGGGTTATTCTGCACAGAATAATGAAAGGGGATATGAGTGGTTTCAAGCTTTAATTCAGTATTTACAAACTGCTGGTTTTAAAGCTGCTATGGGTAACTCTTGGACTGAAGTTTTGCAACAAATTCGCCATCAAAGTGTTGATTTACTATTAATTGGTTTGGGAGAATCTGCTGCTGATAAAGAAGCACAAGAAGCGTTAAAAGCTTTGTCAGATTTATCAGATTTATCTTTTAATTTACCTCCAATTTTGGTAATTGATAAAAAATTAAATCAGGTAAATACAGCCATTGATCAAACCCAAAATAATCAAAATAATGATTATTTGTTGGGAGAAATACCCGAAAGTATCGCTATTCAGAGACTGCCTCATTCGATTTCAATGGCAGACTTATTAAATCAAATTAATCAAGCATTAGGAAAGGGGTAGTTGATAATTGACAATTGATAATTGACAATTGTCAACCTATTCCCTTGTTTACAAATTACGAAATTTTCATTTTTTCCTTTTTATCTTGTTTAATACGTTGGAAGGGTATGCGAATCAAATTATAAGCTCCTTTAGTGGCAATATCTTTGTAATTATCTGGTGGTAAGTCCATTTCCATCAACTTTTTATGTTCGGCTAAAAGTAGTAATGATGGTGGATTAGTTTTTTTGGCTGCTTGAGTGTGAATATAATCTAAAGCTTCTTGTGCAGCAGAAAGGTAAGTGACTTTTTTTTGTGAGTAGAAAGTTACTGTTGGTTTTTTGAAACCTACCATGACTAATTCTTCATTAGGTTGTTTTTCTTCAACTGCAAGTACAGATAATTGTCTTAAAGGTGCTTGTCTTTGTGCATCCATCATAAATAATGCTGGCATTAAAACAATTGCCAAAAATGCTACAAATCCCACAATATTAATAGCGATGATGGGACGGAAACTACGAATTAATATGAAAGCGGCGATAATAATCGCAGTAACCAGCCAAATTATACCCCCCCAATTTGTTAAACCTGAATTTTGAATTTGCTGGTAAAGTTCCGGTGCTGCGGGATCTGTGCCTACTAATTTGAAGAGGTTAAATAAGGCGACTGCTATTGTAGATACAAAGGCAACGTTTACCCAACTGCTGATGCGGAAAGATTTTTGTGTTTGGGTGTGGGAAAATAGATCACTCCAAAATAAAGCTACCAGAATAGCTGCTGCTGGCATTAAAGGTAATACATAACTGGGAAGTTTGGTGACAGCGATGGTGAAAAACCCAAATACACCTAAAAACCAAAAACAGACAAATAAACCTAAGTGTTGAGAACGTTCTTGGTTGAGAAAGTGGGAACGCCGCCAAAATTTTAGTCTAGCTATAGATGCAGGGATAAAAACTGAATATGGTGCAAACCCCAATAACACGACTAAAAAGTAAAAATACCAAGGCGCTGAGTGACCGTTAACTACTTCTGTAAAGCGTTCTATGTTGTGATAGCCAAAAAAGGCATTAATAAAATTCCAGCCATTGCGCCAAGCCACTAAGATGTACCAGGGAGCAGATACGAGGAAGACTAGGAATAGTCCGAAAATTGGGCGCATTTCTCGCCATAGTTGCCAGAATTTGCCTAAGTATACGGCAAAGGCGATCATGATGAAACTTGGTAAAACTATGCCGACTGGACCTTTGGTTAAAATTGCTCCACCCATCAACACATAACTAGCTAAATACCATTTATTAGGGAAGCGGGAAGGGGTGGAATTTTGAGCGTATCCCAAAAAGAAACATAGTAAGGCGGAGGCTATACAACCGGTGAGTAACATATCAGATACACCGATTCTTCCCCAAACTATCATTTCTGGGTTGAGTGCCATGATAGCTGATGCTAGGGCGGCTGTTAGGTAACGACGGGTGGGGTTTGCTGTTTGTTCTAGTTGATCTTTTTTGGCAAAATGCCACTGCACAATGTAGAACGATAAAGCTGTGACAGCAGTTGCGGCTAGTGCTGAGGGTATACGTGCTGCCCATTCGTTTACGCCCATAATAGAGTAGGCGATCGCTTGACACCAATAAATTAACGCTGGTTTGTCAAACCGAGTTTCACCATTAAAAAAGGGTGTGATCCAATCTCCTGTAACTAGCATTTGCCGGGAAGCTTCGGCGAAAAGTGGCTCTGTTTCGTCAACTAAGCCGATACTACCCAAATTCCAAACAAAAGCTATGAAGTTAATCAACAGCAACCAGAGGATAGCAATAGTCACAGCAGGGGCTGGACGCTGTTCTATGTTTTTAAACCATTGGTCAATAGGAGGGCGATCGCTCAATTTTATCCTCATAAATCCATATTTACAGACACGGTAAATTGTGTCTTTCCCATAAACACAATAATTCAAAAGTCGTTTATTAGTTATATTTTGTTCTCAGGTCACAGCTAGAGTGTGGGGTGTGGGTAAACCTACCGTATTTGCGACAATAAAAAACTTTTGAAACAACCTCTAAAGTGGTTTTACCTGTTTGTTCCGGGATAAATTTAGATGAGGGAATAGGGAATAGGTGACAGGGTACCCATTAAGGAATTAATATTAATTCCCATTCTTCGGTTTGGGGATTCCATTTTGGTGAGGGAGTTTTCCCAACAACATAAGGACCCCAATAGCGTCGAGAGCCATCTTGGGCAAAGGCCACTAAAATATCTCCTTGATCTAGTTTTAAATTACCCTCTGGCAGAGATAAAATTAAACCTTTTTCACTACCTTCTTGGGGATCAAAATCCCAATGTGCCGGAACATTATATTTATTTTTATTGGCTGAGGTATTTTTAACTGTTGAATGTTGCCCTAAGAGGACCAAACGCACAGGCTGATTTGTTTTATTACTCATTCGCAAACTGCCAAAGTTTGTAGTTTGATCAGTTTGGGCAGGTGAATTTTCTGTAGTGGGTTTTTCTGTTTGCTTGCTGGTTGCACTGGCGACATTAGTTGTACTAGCAGATAGAACTTGCTTTGACGCACTTGGTGAGTTTGTCTGTTTTTCTAATGTAGCGGTTTGATCTGTCAGTGTTGATAAAATGTCTGGCTGCTCAGGCTCAAAGGATACACTCAGTCCTAAGCATCCGGCTACAAGTCCTAGTAATCCTAATGCAAAAGTTATCACTGCCAAATTGCGATACATAGAAAATTTCATAATCATACTTTTTAGAGATAAGATTTTTTTCAGTTGTGATTGGTGATTGGTGATTGGTGATTGGGAAAAATATAATTAATTACCTATTACCTACTACCTATTACCCAGTCCCCAGTCCCCAGTCCCCAGTCCCCAGTCCCCAGTCCCCAGTCCCCAGTCCCCAGTCTCCAGTCCCCATTCCCCAGTCCCCAATATGCAAAATACTCGTCTTAACAACCTATTCAGTACCATTGCTAGGAGTGTGGAGCAATGGTTTGTTAATCCTTGGCGGCGCTTATCCCTACTTTTAATCAGTTGGTTATTTGGTTTTTTTATGGGATCGGCAGTATCTACGACCGCTGGACAAAAGGCCGAGTTGGATATGGTGGCCGCTGCTTTTTTGGTTTTACTAACGGAGATCACCAGCAGGATTTTTTACAGTCGCCGCTTTTTGGCTAGACAAGCTCTGTGGGTGGAAACTCTGAACTTTCTGAAAGTTGGTTTCATCTACAGTCTATTCTTAGAAGCCTTTAAGCTGGGTTCGTAAGATTTCAATGATGGACAATTAACAATGAAAAATTGACAATTACCTCTCCGGTTCGAGTCAGAGTCTTGAAAAAGCAGAATTTTTGGCTTTTTTCCCTGAAAAGGGCATTTTTTCAGCGTTGAATGAAACAATTATCAATTGTCAATTATCAATTGATCAAGTTATTTTGGTAATGGGTGCTAGTTATGCTCAGTGAGTGGCTAAATGAATTTTTGCTCACAGGTGAAATAGATGCTGATTGGCAAGTGTTAGCACAAGCAGCAACACTGGCTGATCCTGTGAGGACAAAGGTTTTTAATATTACCCCCGACAATGTAACTCAAGTTATTCAAGAGCGATCGCAGCTACTGAAATCGGTTTTCCCTGCTTTTAGCCAATTTTGTGAAAATAACCTGCAAATTCCCATTCAGGCTATGTTACAGGTATTGTGGGATTTATGGCTACCGTTGGGAATGAAAATTGCATCCCAGCGACAAAAGTTAGGCAGACCTTTCATTCAGGGGATTTTAGGTGGACAAGGTACTGGTAAAACCACAATGTCCCGGATTCTCAGTTTGATTCTCCAGGAGTTGAGATACTCTACTTTAAGTTTATCTTTGGATGACTTATACAAAACATACAGCGATCGCTTGACTTTAACGCAGCAAGATCCCCGTTTGATTTGGCGTGGTCCACCAGGAACTCACGATATCGACTTAGGTTTAAGTGTACTCGATCAAATTCGTCAAGGCAACAGTCCTGTGACAGTTCCCCGCTTCGATAAATCTGCTTACTCTGGTGCTGGCGATCGCTCTACCCCAGAAATAGTTACCAACATTGATATAGTCCTGTTTGAAGGTTGGTTTGTGGGTGTACTACCCATTGATCCCCAAGCTTTTACTACCACACCACCCCCCATTATCACAGATGATGATCGGGCTTTTGCTCGTGACATGAATCACCAACTGCAAGCTTATTTACCACTATGGCAACGCTTAGATAGCTTGATAGCACTTGATCCCAGCGATTATCGTTGTTCTTTAGAATGGCGTAAACAAGCTGAAAGAAAAATGATCGCTGCTGGTAAATCCGGCATGAATGATCCACAAATCGAGGAATTTGTCAATTACTTTTGGCGTTCATTACATCCAGAATTATTGATCAAGCCATTATTAAGATCCTCGAAAGTTGATTTAGTCATTCAAGTGAATACTGATCACTCTTTTGGTGCAATCTCTAGTTATCACTCTGACAAATGTTAACTGAAATTACACCTGTTTAACCATCAGAATCTCAATCAAACGTTCTATTGAAATCCTTTGACTAAATCATAAAAAGGTTGCCAGTTGTCTGACTCCACAATTGGTTGCCAAATAGACTCAATCACTGGTCTTAATAAATTTGCTTGGGGATTATATTTAGCTAAAGTTTGGGAAATTGTCTGCATTTGCTCAGGGTCAAAATTATTCAGGATTTTATGATAAAGCAGACACCAATTATCAAAAATATTTGATGAACCTACAGATGGTACAATCTCACAACCATTCATTACTAAAGCTGGTTCATCACGCCATTTAATTGAAAAAGTCTGCGCCATATCTGCGAAAAATTGATGATAATTAATTTGACTATCTTTCAAAAAAGTAACTGTCAAATCTAATAAATCATCACCTTCCGCTAAGTTACTATCTTCAAAACCTAACTTTTTCAACATTAAATTTCGATATTCCAGATGATAGTATTCGGCAAATTTACCTAAACCATGATGCAAATCAGCAAGATCAATGATTGCTTTTAACGGTTCTTGCAATAGTTCTAAATTCAGATGACAAATACTTGGTTGCTGTCCGTAACAATAGCGGCGATAATAATCAAAATAAGCAGCAGTAAAGTATAGATCATAGGAAGGAATAAAAGCATAAGGTCCATAATCAAAACTTTCACCGGTAATTGACATATTATCAGTATTTAAAACTGCATGACAAAAACCTGCTGCCATCCATTGCGCTACTAACTCGGCTACTCTTTTGACTAATTCAGCATAAAATAAAGCATATTTATCATCTTCATTTTTCAAGTTTGGGTAATATTCATCAATCACATGATCTAACAATTTCTGAGTTAAATCAGGACGTTTCAAATAATGCAATCTTTCAAAAGTTCCAAACCGAATATGAGATTTACTCATTCTAATCATGACTGAGGAACGAGTGGGAGAAGGTTCATCACCACGCCATAAACTTAACCCGGTTTCAATCATACTTAAACAACGGGAAGTTTTCACACCTAAACGATGTAATGCTTCTGCGGCTAAAACTTCTCTAACTCCTCCTTTCAGAGTGAGCATTCCATCACCACCACGGGAGTAAGGTGTTCTTCCTGAACCTTTTGTCCCAAAATCATATAATTCCCCATCTATTCCCCTAACTTGTCCGTAAAGAAACCCTCTACCATCGCCTAAATGGGGATTATATTCACCAAATTGATAACCGTGATAACGCAATGCTAAAAATGGTTTTCTGCTTTGAAATTTACCAAATGCGTGAATAAAATCTTCGTCTTTTACTGTTGTTGCTTCAAGTCCTAAGCGTGGTAAAATTGCATTATTACGCCAGCGCAAAATGTGTTGAGGAAATTCATCGGCTGCGACTTCATCATAGTAATCATTACCTAATGATTCTAAGGCACTTTCATATTTAAGTGATAGTAAAGGATTACTTGAAGTGGTGGGATTTGGAGTTTCAGCAAGTGTCATTTTTAGTAGTTTTTAATTGGTGTTCTCTTTATCTTACATTATAGGGAATAGGGAATAGGGAATAGGGAATAGGGAATAGGGTTAAAAAATCAATTCTTTATCCTGACTCCTGACTCCTGACTCCTGACTCCTGACTCCTGACTCCTGACTCCTGACTCCTGACTCCTGACTCCTGTTAATACGGTTTCCAGTTATAATTAGTTAAACTGGTAAGTATATGATCTTCCCATTGACCATTAATTAATAAATAGTCTCTAGCATATCCTTCAATTACAAAACCTGCTCTTTTTAATACATTACCACTACGGCGATTATGGGGCATATAATTGGCCATGATCCGGTGAAAATTTAGTTCATTAAATATATATTTATTTCCCGCTTTTAATGCTTCTGTCATGTAACCATGACCTTGTACTGCTTCTGCTAAACTATATCCAACATTACAAAAACTAGCTGCTCCGCGTATAAAATTACTGAAGTTGAGAACGCCGATTATTTCTTTGGGGTTGTTTTGATAATGTATAAAGAATCTTAAACCGCAACCGTGAATAATTTCTAGATGATATTGCTCAATTTGATATTGCCAATATTCTGCTGTGAAAAAACCATCAGCCCAAGTAGGTGAAAATGGAGTAAGATGGTCTTTATTTATAGTAAAATATTTGATGATTTGCGGTATATCTTCGGAAGTAGCTACTTTTAAAAATAAGCGGTTAGTTTTAATTAGTGGCAGTTCTGATTTCATATACTAAAATTATTATTTTGCTGTTTTTGCTGTAATTTTGTTTATTTTGGTAACATTCTAAAAAAGGATAGTCACGGTGGGAATACGCTACAATTGGCAAAAAGATGAGATTTTGGCTATTTATAATACACCATTTCTAGAGCTTGTTTATCAAGCTGCTACTGTACATCGGCAATTTCATAATCCTAAACAAATACAGGTTTGTAAGTTGATATCTATTAAAACTGGTGGTTGCCCGGAAGATTGTGGTTATTGCGCTCAGTCGTCACGCTATAAAACCGAGGTAAAACCGGAAGCACTGTTAGAAAAAGAAACTGTGCTAAATATTGCTAAAAAAGCAAAGGAAACCGGTGTAAGTCGGGTGTGTATGGGTGCTGCTTGGCGGGAAGTGCGGGATAATTCCCAATTTGAGCAAGTCCTGGAGATGGTAAAAGATGTCACCTCGATGGGTTTAGAGGTTTGCTGTACTTTGGGGATGTTAACTGCAAACCAAGCTCAAAGTTTGGAAGATGCGGGATTATATGCTTATAATCACAATTTAGATACGTCTGAGGAATATTATAGCACTGTGATTACTACTCGGACTTATGGCGATCGCCTAAACACCATTGAAAACGTCCGCACGACTAATGTAACCGTGTGTTCTGGTGGTATTCTCGGTTTAGGTGAAAGCATTGAGGACCGGGTAGGAATGTTATACACCCTTTCTAATTTACAACCCCATCCCGAATCAGTACCTATTAATATTCTCTCACAGGTTGAGGGTACACCGTTGGCAAATCAGCCGGCAGTTCCGATTTGGGAAGTGGTGCGGATGATTGCCACTGCTAGAATTATTATGCCCACTTCTGATGTGCGTTTAAGTGCGGGGAGGGCGAAACTTTCCCAAGTTGAACAAGCTTTATGTTTTATGGCGGGTGCTAATTCGATTTTTTCCAGTGATGATAATAAGATGTTGACGGTGACTACTCCCTGTCCTGATTATGATGCAGATCGGCAAATGTTGAATTTATTGGGTTTAGAAATGCGGCCACCGTTTGAGAAGCAGGGGAAAACACCTGCTGGTCAGGTGACAGGTTACAGGTGACAGAGTAGAAAACCTGTTAGGGTTTGAGTTTGTTTATCAAGGGCGGGAAAACCCGCCTCTAGAAAGGGTTTTAGGGTGAATAATTAGGAATTAGATGATCTTGGCGGAACGTAGACCAAATAATAAACCAACTGCGATACCCATAAACACGACTAAAAATGCAATGTATTCAACGATAGCCATTTGTATTACTCCAGAAATTAGTTCACTAAATATATTGAATCATTAATAATTCGTAATTCGTAATTCATAATTCATAATTATCAACTACTACCCATTCACCAGTCACCATTCACCAGTCACCAGTACCCAAACTGCGATAAAATACGCGAAATTGTGATGATATCAGGGTTGTTAAATGAGTTCTGTAATTAAAGTTGATATACCAGAAAATTCTTATGAAATCACTGTTGCACCAGGGAGTTTAGATCAACTGGGTGAACAGATGACGGGTTTAAAACTGGGTAAAAAGGTACTGTTGGTTTCTAACCCGATGATATTTAAACATTATGGGGAAAGGGCGATCGCCTCTTTAAAAAATGCTGGTTTTGATGTGGTTCACTACAACCTCCCCCCTGGAGAACGCTACAAAACTTTAAACTCCATCCAAAAAATCTATGATGTGGCCTTAGAACATCGGTTAGAACGTTCCTCAACGATGGTCGCTTTAGGTGGTGGTGTGGTTGGTGATATGACTGGGTTTGCTGCTGCTACTTGGTTAAGAGGAATTAATGTTGTCCAAGTTCCTACCAGCTTATTAGCAATGGTAGATTCATCTGTAGGTGGTAAAACCGGCGTTAACCATCCTCAAGGTAAAAACTTGATCGGTGCATTTCACCAACCCAGTTTAGTATTAATAGATCCTGAAGTCCTGAAAACCTTACCAGCAGCCGAATTTAGGGCGGGAATGGCGGAAGTGATCAAGTACGGCGTAATTTGGGACGCTGAATTGTTTACTCAATTGGAAGCGAGTAAGCACCTTGACCAACTCCGCTATGTAAAATCCGACCTGATAAATTACATATTAACTCATTCTTGTCAAGCGAAGGCAGATGTTGTCAGTCAAGATGAAAAAGAATCTGGACTGCGGGCAATTTTGAATTATGGTCATACTATCGGCCATGCGGTGGAAAGTTTAACCAATTATCGCTTGTTGAAACATGGTGAAGCTGTGGGTATTGGCATGATAGCAGCAGGGGAAATTGCTGTAAAATTGGGACTTTGGCAAAAAGCCGACACAGAACGTCAAAATGCACTGATTAAAAAAGCAGGTTTACCGACAAAATTACCAGCAGGTTTAGATATTGCAGCGATTATTGATGCTTTGCAATTAGATAAAAAAGTCAAATCTGGGAAAGTGCAGTTTGTGTTACCTACCCAAATAGGTGCAGTTATAGTGACAGACGAAGTACCAACGGATACTATCCGGCAGGTATTAGAGGAAATGGCAGGTTAAAGCATTTCCACATCAGTTTAGCGGGCAAGATGCAACCTCCTCTAAGATACAAGGTTGGGTTGAGGAACGAAACCCAACATCTTCAACAATTTGTTGTTTTTATACAATAGGTTGTTTAAGTATAAAATTTCGTTAACCGAATAGTATTGGACGATGTTCTTGATCTATTCGCCTTGACCAGCAGCCAGATAGATCGTGTTTTAGGGCTTCAGGTTGTCCTGTGCTTTCAAATGGATTACGTTGTACTTCACGAATTAGTTTAATGATTTTTAATGCTTTTTTACGATCAGTTTCGATCCACCAAGCTAAGTCCTCAAAAGCATCCATATCAAATTCCAAGTTTTTCACAGGCTGCTTCCAAAGAAATTCCTTCTTGACGTTTTCTAGCTGCAAGTAATCTTGCTTTCATGGCTGAACTGCTTAATAGATAAGCGGTTTCTCTCTCAGCCATTATTTCTTGCCAAAGGGCAATGGGTACAACTACGGAAACTGTTTGCCCTTCTGAATCACAAATATATTGTAATGCGTTATTCATAGCTGCGAATATAACTTACTGGGTTGTTAACAATTATAATTGCAAAAGTTTTGATGAGCTATTGGTGTTAGCGGTAGCTTACCGTAGGTATCGCTCTCTCACATCCAAAAAAAGCGAACTGCTTGCAGCAGCGCTTCGCTATCGCACTTCCACATTCCAAAAGCGATTCCTGCGGAGCGCAACGCTTACGCACTAAACAAGCATAAAATTATTGAACGCTTAATTTAGATTTTTTGGTTTTGTATTCTTGCTGTAATTCTAGATAATACTTAATTAATTTATGCGGATTATGCTGATTATTTTCAGAAATTTGATGACGAATTTCTCGAATTTTTTGCAGTACAGAATCATCAATAGTAATCATTAGTTATCTTCCATTAATTCTAAAGGTGTCACGAGTGCAGGGACATACAAACCTAGCATAACATTTACTCGTCTAATATGTCCAAACTTGTTAGCGTTAGCTAAGTGGCGACAATTCCATGTTAACAGGAAATCACATTTATGATAGGATGCTATGGCAAGATGGAGAGCATCGCCTAAAGGATCATTAGGCATAACCTGATTTTGAATATAGGTTTGGACAATTTCAGCAATTTCTGGCTCTATATCTATCAACTGGATATCATTTAGAAGTTGAATGACTTCTTCTTTATTAGGAAAATTGCCTTTGTTCAGTTCATCTAAAACTGCAATACTTGTAACCAGTTCATATTTTTGTCTGACGTTATTCCACCAAAAACGAGTCCATTCTTTACGCGCTATCATATCCGGTTCAGTCCGAATTTCATGGTAAAAGCTGGGAATACTTGTTTCAATGTAAATTTTTGATTTCATTATTATGTTGAGTTGACGTTAGAAAATTCTGAGTTTAACACAGAAATAGCTGTAGGCATGCTATCGCTATCGCTCTCTCACCTCCTCTCCCCACAAGCGATCGCACCTCTCCACATCCCCAAACAGCGAACTGCTTGCAGCAGCGCTTCGCTATCGCCCTCTCACATCCCAAAAAAAGCGATCGCTTAGAGAAAAGGATTAATAATTTGTAATCCTTCCACTGTAAAACCGTGTTGCATATCCTCTGAATAGAGTTGATTCACATTAACTGATAGTGCGCTGGCGATAATTAAACTATCCCAAAATGAGAATAAATATTTTGTTCTTAATGTGGATGCTGTTAACAATATATTCAAATCAAGTTCAATGATATGATGAATTTGATAAAAACCTTGAATAAGATTTTGAATTTGATTTTCAGAAAAATTTCCTTTTTTGATTAAGTTTACACAAACTTCATTGATTACCTGGGTACTTAAATAAAGTCCTGTTTGTGTGGCTAGATGGTTAGCAATTTGATGTTTTCGGATATCTTGACTCTGATTAAGTGCATATATCCAGATATTTGAATCTAAAAATGTCATTTTTTTATTCGTTTTCGTAAATTTCTTCTCGTTTCATTGGAGTTAATTTTTCTATATTTAACGGATGTTCTAATAAATATTGGAGGTAATTTCCAGACTGTTCAGAAGTGTCTTGTTGAAGAGTGACTTTAACTATATTGGGTTGTTTTAACTGTTGTTGGTACTGTTCGGGAATTTTGATCATCCCATTTTCAATAGTGGTTTGAAATTCTACTGTAATCATATCTATTTTCCTAGTCTTTATTTGCTTGTTAGTTCTATTATACCTCAGTTTATTTCCTTTACCATTCCTGAAAGCATCAGAGGATGTTTTAAAAGTCGCTGATGGTGTATCAACTATTTCTAGATCCCCCTAAATTCCCCTTGAAAAGGGGGACTTTGACTCTAGTTCCCCCCTTTTTAAGGGGGGTTAGGGGGGATCATGAAGTGCCTAAAATCACGATCCAAAACTTTTCAACCCACATTCCGCAGATAAAATCCAATTCTGAATAATTATCACGAAAGATTCAGGGTTGTACAAACTTTACTCCAAAAATATTCTCAATAAATGAGATAAATTCCTAATAAACATTTTATAGTTCCTTTGAACTAAAATCCTGAAAACCCTTACCAAACAATGTTTTTGGAGATAATTATTTTTTTATTCTCCGCTTATGCGGAATGTGAGTTTCAAACACCCTCTCACATCCCAAAAGCGATCGCACTCCTCCACATTCTCAAAAAGCGATCGCACTTCTCACTTCCCCAAAAGCGATCGCATCCCACATCCCCAAACAGCGATCGCACTCCCACATCCTCAAACAGCGATCGCCCTCTCACATTCCCAAACAAGCGATATCTTTGGTATAATTAGAATATTAGTTTAATTGCAATATTAAGAACATACTATGACTGTACAACGGTGGAATGATGAAATGCTTGATGATTTGGCTTCCAGTGTGACTGAGTTGCGAGAAAGTATAACTGAAGTTAGGGAAAGTATAACTGAAGTTAAAGATAGCATAGATGGGTTGAGAGTAACGGCTCAAGCATTGCTACAAGTAGCTGCTCAAAATCAGCGTGAAATGGAATTGATCAAACAAAGACAAGCTGAAAGCGATCAGCGATTTAATATTTTATTGGAGGAAGTCCGTTATTTAACTCGTGGAAATAGAGATGATTAGTTCTCGATTCTCCACATCCCCAAAAAGCGATCGCCCCCCCACATCCCAAAAGCGATCACCCCTTCACATCCCAAAAGCGATCGTACTTCCTCCACATCCCAAACAGCGATCGCACTCCTCACATCCACAAAAGCGATCGCCCCTCTACATCCCAAACAGCGATCGCACTCCTCACATCCACAAAAGCGATCGCCCCTCTACATCCCAAAAAGCGATCGCCCTCCCACATCTCAAAAAGCGATCGCATATTTACCAAATCGTTTTTACATGGGGATAATTTAAAATTTTGGCATCACAGGTAACAAGGGGAATTTCATAACGTCTAGCAATAGCAACTAAAATTCTGTCTGCTGGATCTTTGTGAAAATTGTCTGGTAACTGTGTACTGGCAATTGCATCTATGGGTGATAAAGGTTCTATGATTATACCTGAATGAGTTTGCGCTAACTGATACCATTCATCAATGGGTAAAGGCAAAACTAATTTACCGACACTAGATTTAACTGCTACTTCCCAAACAGAAATAGCGGAAACTAATAAGCCATTTTGAGATTCTTCACTTTCAATAGCTGCTTGTGCTGCTTGTGATAATTGACTAGGATCGTGAAGTAACCATAGCCAAATATGGGTATCTAGTAAAATCATTCTGCTAATGCTTCCCAAAGTTCCGGCAAAGGTTCATCAAAATCATTAGCAATGGTAATAGGTTTTCCTCTCAGTGGGTAATTTTTTGTAGTTTTTGTTTCTTGGGAAGCAAGATCAATGTTTCCTGCTTTAAATTCTAAGAACTCGATAAATTTAATTACTTCATTGCGCTGTTCAAGAGGTAATTGTTTAATTTTAGCGATCGCCATTTCTAAAGTGATCATTTATTTGTTTTTCCTGTAACTTTAAGTTACTTCTATTTTAGCAAATGATTTTTAGGTCGTGCTTCGCGATCGCCCCTCACATTCCCAAAACAGCGATCGCCCTCCCACATCCCAAAAAGCGATCGCCCTCCCACACCCCAAAAAGCGATCGCCCTTCCACATCCCAAAAAGCGATCGCACCCCCATATCCCAAAAGCGATCGCTCTCCCACACCCCAAAAGCGATCGCCCTCCCATATCCCCAAAAGTGATCGCCTTCCACATCCCAAAACAGCGATCGCCTTCGGTAAAGTTTTCAAATGCCCTCTAAGACTAACGTATGTTATAGCCTACACAACAAACATTAATTACAAATCATCTTCTACCAATTCAGCTATCTTCATGATTGATTTTAAAGTCCCAAGTTTTAAATCTTGATTTCTATGTACAGGAATAGAAATAATTTTACTTTCATCAGGTTTTTCATAAATATGGTGACTGCCTGTAATTTTTTTGAGAATCCAACCTTTGTTCTCAACAATTTTACATAATTTTTTCCCAGAAATTGATTTCATACTGCAATTTCAATCACTTGTGAGATTGGATCTGGTTTTTGAATTTCATTTGCTACTTCTAGCCAACCTTGTATAGCATCTTGAAGATTATTAATTAATTCTTCCATTGTATCCCCTTCTGTTATACAACCAGGAAGTGCAGGTACTTCAGCCCAGTAACCCCCTTCTTGGGCAGGATAAATAATAGCTTTAATTTTCATTGATTTTACATTTGGAGTTGTTTACCTGAACCAATTTTAACAGATTAATTCCAAAAATTTCTCCATTGAGAGCGAGCTGACAAGTCAGCACTGGGACGAACGCACTCCCACACCCCAAAAAGCGATCGCCCCTTACATCCCTAAAAAGTGATCGCCCTCTCACATCCCTAAAAGCGATCGCACCTCCCAACATCCCAAACAATATTCCTAATTACTACCAATTTCTATATAAAGGTTATATTGTTTAAGTTGTTTATTAAAGTCCTCTATTCCTTCAATGAAATAAAGAGGTGGCTTCTCTATAGATTCTATTTGAAAAAATACAGTATTAGGATTGTATTCTGGGTATGTTTCTTCTAACTGCTTACTTTGTACAAAATAAACATACATATTAATTTTATTATTTAGCAAATCTAGAATATCATCATATTCATTCCAATGCTTTGATACGATAATGACTAGACCTATTTTTTGTTCTTCAGAATTATAAATTACTGCATCTATTATTTCTGGATTCTCTACAGACATATTTAATACCTTATTTGATTATCATCCTGATTATATATATTTTTTTGCTAAAGATATGAGCCTTCAACAAAAAAATAAAAGCTATTTTACAACAAACAAAAGAAGCACATTTTTTTTCAGTTTCTGAAATTTTTACTAAGTAAGGATTTTAAAATGTGCCTCTTAGGAGTTACTGAACTCTGGGTCTTACAACATAAGTGGGTATAGGTCCTGTAGGTGTACCATTAGCAAATCCAGCATCATTAGCGCGTTTTCCTGAGAATGTAGTACCTTGTCCCCTAGCTATTTCTTGATCCTTAGCAACTTGACGTGCATCTCTAGTTGCTCCTCCTGTTTTAACTTCAAGATTTCTTAACTCTCCAGTTTCTTTATTGCGAATCACAATATCAACATTTCGATGACTTGCATTTTCTGGGGTATTTATACGAATTTGCTCTCCCACAACCTCCCATTTTGGGTGATTATTTAGTTTATCTCGTATAAACTGTTCACCTAAATCACCTTGTTTTTTGTTGACAGTGATTTGGGGAACTTCTCTAGCTGCATCACCCAGACGATCAGATGCTCTAGCAGCTTCAGCCGCACGCTCAGTAGCTCTGGCTGCTTCAAGCGCACGCTCGGCTGCCTTAGCTGCTCTAACACCAGCACCCCCTCCAGTTGCAAAGGGTATGAACGCTCCAGCAACATCAGCCCCTAAAGCAAGTAAGTTTTCTCCAAGATTGTCGCAGTTACCGAAGATATTGTCTTTAACAATCTTATAGATGTCATAGCCAATAAATATGGTGTCTGCTGCAGTATCTATGATTAAACCTGATGGATCATTAGCATTAGTCGGGCTATTACCAACATACCGATAAAGGTTAGCATCCCCAGCACTAAACCCAATCGGATCTTCACCAATAAATCTACCTACATTTTGATCATAATATCTAGCGCGATAGTAGTATTGCCCCGTCTCACCATCAAACTCGCGTCCAGTATAAGCAAAGATTGTTGTAAACACTGGATTAGTCTGACTGGTAATCTTGCCAAAACCTTACCTTTGTCAGACGATTTCGGTAATCCCAGACATACTCTGTCACCTGACCAGTAGCAATTTCTGTCCGCTTAGTGCGATTACCTTCACCATCATATTCATAGTTATAAGTGCCATCAGACAACAGTTGATTATTTGTGCCAGTGGTATATCCCGTATTCGTGCGATTACCATTAGCATCGTAGCTATAAGCCTCATCAGTTTGATAGCTGTGGTCGGTACTGGTTAGCTGATTAGTTGCATCATAACTAAAAGTGCTAGTACCATCAACAGAAGTTGTCTGAGTAATGCGATTTACTGCATCATAAACATAGCTATAAGCAGCTAAATTGTTATTACCTTGCTTGTGGGTTAAATTAGTCAGTCGTCCATTAGCATCATAGATATAACCAGTATTTGCTACCGCATTTAACCCTGCTAAATCCGTGAAGCGATTTAAACCAGTCAACTGACTAGCAGCGTCATAGGTCATATCAACCCGTTTATTCGCCACCCCATTACCAGACTGAGTGAGGCTTGTTGCTCGGTTCAGAGCATCATAGGTATAGCTAGTAGTTCCTTTCAATTGATTATTGATGGTGTCTGTAACTTTTAGTAAGTTATCAGCCGCATCATAAGTGTAATTGAGTAAGACATTGGGAACACCAGCCGTATCTTTATTATCAACAGAAATTAAGCGATTAACCACATCATAGGCATAGCTATATTTGGAGCTAGGATCACTGGCAGTGATTAAATTCCCAACAGCATCATAAGTGTAGTTAATATTGCGAATAGAGATGTTATTAGCATCTAGCCATTGTTCACCAATTTGCCGGTTGAGTTGATCATAAGTGAATTTGCGAACGCGACCATTGCGATCTATGGCTGCTGTCTCATTACCTGCAAAATCGTACTGATAAGAAGCGGTTTTACCTAAAGCATTGGTATCGCTGCTTAATCTGTCATTTGCATCGTAGGTATAGCTAGTTTTATTACCAACTGGGTCAGTAATAGAGAGAATATTGCCAACCGCATCATAAACAGTGGTTGTTACCTGACCCTTAGCATCCGTTACTTTAGTACGACGGTTGAGAGCATCATAATTGTAACTGGTGGTTTGGTTAAGGGCATCTGTCACCGATATGACATTATCAACGGCATCATAAACAGTGCGAGTAGTTTGACCTAAAGGATCGGCGGTGCTGATTTGACGATTTAGGGCATCATAATTGTAGCTAGTAGTGCGATTTAGCTCATCTGTAATGGTTTTAATATTGCCAACCAAATCGTAGCCGAAGGTGGTTGTACCATTGAGCGGATCAATAATTGTTTTTGAGCGATTCCGATTGTCGTAGGTGTACTTGGTAATTCTTCCTAATTCATCAGTAGTGGAAGTGATATTACCAACGCCATTGTAGCTAGTGCTGGAGATCCGACTTAAAGCATCTTGAGTTTGGATACGACGGTTTAAATCATCATATTGATATTTGGTTTGATTCCCATTCCGGTCAGTTTGGGAAATAAGATTGTTCGCTGGATCATACTGATATTGTGTTGTCTTACCTAACGCATCAGTTTGACCCGTCTTGCGATTCCTTGCATCATAAGCAAAAGTAGTTAAATTACCAGTTATGTTTTGCGCTGAACCCAAAATCGAACTACTCAAATTACTTACCGTTTTCTGCAAAGTTCCAACGCCAGTATCTTTGTTTATAGCAATTTGTTTTCCGTCCGATGTAAAGCCTAACAGATTACCTGCTTCATCTAGGAATAACCCGTATACCCCTCCAAAGCCTGTATTACCAAGTTTGGTTGCAGTACCGCTCAGTGTAATCGAGAATAGAGTGTCAGTTCCTCCTGAATTGGAAGTAGCCCAGAATAAGCTGCGAACATGATCAAATACAATATCGCCACTGCTAGAAAAATTAGATCCCAAGTTTGCTATTGTCCATTGCCTGAACCAGCTACTCCACCTGGATTGGCATAGGTAACATTGCCATCAGGAATAGTATTCGGGGTTGTAAAAATGCCACTAATTTGCTGAGTTGAATTAGGAACAGTAAAGTTTAGGAGTCCACCACCAGCTTGATTGATAAAACTGAGTAAGGAATTATTACGATTTGAGAAATTAGAATTTTCGCCGATCGCAAATAATTCTCCTCCTGACTTTAAGAAAGACAAATATTGGGCTGATTCAGTCGTCGTAATCGGTTGACTATTGGTAAACCGAATATCCCAAATTTCTGAAAATCCAGTTAAATCAGTGGGCAAACTATCAACAACGGTCGTTTGAAAACCCGCTTCTTGTAATAGTGTCTTGATGTTATTTGTACTATCAGATGTTGTTTGTGGTTCAGAACTACCACTTGCTCCATTAACGATCAACACATTACCGCCCGCATTAGGTGTGTTAAAAGACAGAGAATCTTGAATACTCAAAACATTGCCATTATCATCATAAGTAAATGAAGTAATGTTACCTCTTGCATCAGTTTGTTGAGTAACCAGATTATCTTCATTCCGTTCCACAGCAGGTAATAAACCAACTTCATCAGAAGATGATACTATTTGCCCGGCTTTATCAAGATTATTGACTATTTTCTTACCATTAGCATCTGTATAGGTAGAAGCAGCATTTCCCAACTGAACAGCAAAAGGTGCATTTACAGGATCAATAGTTTTATCTGGTGCATATAAACCTTGCACTTGTACAGGATCAAAATCTAATTCTGAACCATCTTTACGAATAGCTCGATCTGCTCTTCCTGCAAAATCATAGAATGTCTGTTCTTTATTTCCTCGCTTATCAACCTCAGAAATCATCAGATGATTAGGGTCATATTCCCAAGTACGACTTGTCCCATCGGGATCTGTAATTTTGATTAAATTACCATTAGTATCGTAGGTTAATTTAGTGCTACGACCAGCCGGATCTTTTATTTCTATAATTCTATTATTGCTGTAGGTAAAAGTAGTTTCTAAACCTACCGGATCAACCATTTTCATTAACCGGCGATTTTCATAGATATACTGAGTTTCATTACCAACGTGATCGCGCATTTTCGTTAACAGATTTTCCCCATTGAACGTATAAACTGTCTGATCCTTCAATGTCCTGCGGAAAGTACCATCATTTAAACGTTCTAAGGTGGAAAAATCGCCTACTGGTGATTTATAGCTATTATCTGCTTTCTTTTCAAACAATAACTCACTACCATTACCATCAATAATAATTACCGACTGATCAGCATTAACAACTATTTCCTGTAAACCAGCTAATCCCCAACCACTACCAAAAGCACTATTTACAGTATTAATATGTAGGAATTTACCCTTACTGGTAGAAGTAGAACCATTCAACTGATTATTATTTAATCGCATTAATCCAGTGGTTAAATCATAATCATAACGACCTGAATCTAAAGTTCTCAAATCTGCCTGTAGTGCAGCATCAATCTTCCCACCACCATTAGGAATTGACCAGAAATTTTCCCCGCCATCTAATCCAAATTTACCTCCAGCAAAACCCGGTACTTCTAACTTAAAATCACCCCGTTTAATTGTTAACTCAGCCATCAATCTCAAATTAGAATCATTCGGCACATTGTTATAACCAAAATGCAAAATTGGTCTAGCATCTGCTCGTTCTGAATCATAACGTAAACTGATACCTCGACTAATTCCTAAAGATTGATAAGGTACTAAATCATGGGTTTCTATCACCGCCCCTGAGTGTAATTCTACTTCTGAATTTCCCGGTGCTGTAGCTTTACATTCATCACAACCATCATCTGGGTTGCGGTCATCAGCATCAGGATCATTAGGAGTTGGTGCGGGTGGTGCGAAGAAATGCCAACTACTATTACGAATACCACCACTAATGGTATTAATTACAGTTCCATCGTCACTAACTCGACCTGTACCCACATCATCAAAATCTCCAGTTACAGGATTAATAGACCATAAATCCATTTCTGTACCAGGTGCATATCCAGCGAGATTTGGTAAACTCAAAGGTGCAGGAGTATTAAATGTCATTTCCCCTGGTTGAATTGTCACCACCAAATCAGGACGCAGATTTTCTGGTAATGCGGCCGGAGTAAGTTCTGTGGGAACTGTGGTAATACTTAATTGTCCTGTATAGGGTTGATTTTGTTGATCGAATAAAGTATTAGCAGCAACTACTACTGCTGAACCCGGTATAGCTGCACTGGTAACAGTTTGAGTAATTGTTGGGTCAATTGTTTGGGCATTACTAATATCAATTGGTGGTAAATAAATGGGACGGTCAATAACATTTTTCACATTTGCATAAACATCATGTCCCAATAATAAATGCAATGGTTCGGCAATAGATGGATAAACAACATTATTGACTTGTTGGCCAGGTTCAATTATTAATGCTTTACCTTGTGGAGGTACTGTTAAAATAAATGAGCCATCAGCATTAGTCGTAGTAGATATATCACCAATTTTAACTTTAACTCCCGCTAAGGCTTTTTGATCAGTATTTTGAATTACACCGCTAATTCTCGTTGTTGTTTCTGTATCAGCAACAACGGATAAATTAAATTTCTTAGTTGTCACTTCCCCACCATCTCTAGCGACTAAGGTAAAATCATAACTGCCAATTTGTGAGGGGGAAGGTTTAAAAATTAATGTTCCATCGCTGTCTAAATTGCCTGTAGGTAGGTTTTGCTCACTTTCAAGAGCAAAATTGGCATTTTTCCCAAAAATCTCTTTAGATTCGAGTTTTAACTGCTGTCCTGGCATGACAGTTAACTTAGTGCATGAACGAAAATCCGTCGTTTCAGGCTTTTGGCGATTAACTTCCGATCAATAGCGAACTGCTTGCAGCAGCGCTTCGCTATCGCCCAAAAATAATTAAAAAATCACGTTAAAATGCCCGAAACCCATACCTCATATTTGGTTGATCCTGTCAATGCGTAAGTCCTATAATTGTAAATATTTACACGATTAAATTAAGTATTGTAACGATTGTTTTCAAATTACAACAAATTATACATGGTAGGGGCAATTCATGAATTGCCCCTACGGAAATATAGCGCAACCTCACATAGAATTGGTATGATGACGTGACTTATACTGATAACATACACCGCATAGGGCAGCTAAAAATACCCAAAATAATGTACTTAACCGTAAATCAAATGTTGTGACATCTACGGTATTAAATATTATCCATCCGATAAAGGCTAATAAATAACTAAAAAAGATGATTCTGTTTTCTGGTTCTAAAGATTCTGATTTCCATAGAATTTGACTAGAAGTAATTAAAATCCAAATTAGTAACCCACAAAATAACAAAGTGGTAATTAAACCGGTTTCTGCTGATAACATTAAAAATAAGTTATGGGGATGACCAGGATCAATTTGCATTTTGGTTTTATAAAGTCCGCTAAAACTGCGTAAACCCCAACCTGTAAAGGGATGTTGTTGTGTTAAATTCCAAGCAAATTCCCATTGGGTTTTTCGCATTAATGCTACTGGTCGATCAGGGAACATTTGATCATTTAACCGCGCCCAGATAAAATAAGGAACGAAACGACGGAAAAATTGAGCGATCGCTTCTGGTGCAAAAGCTGCTAACAATATGCTAGTGGCAATACTCAAAAAACCAGCGACAACTAACCGCCAACCTTGATATAAAGCATAAGCTAAACAGGTAATAATCGCTATTCCCCAAGCATTTCTAGAGTTGGTTAAAATCAAAGCTAAGAAATTAGCAATTACTGTTATTGTTAAGAAAATAATGGGATGGTAATTAGTTGTGATTTTCTGTGGGATTTTTTGTTGGAGTTTTTGATAATTGTCTAGCCATAAACCCAAACCCAAAATAAAAATTGTCACCAAATAAGCGGCTAAAGTATTGGCGTGCATGAACACAGAAGCCATACGTCCGGGTGGATCTCCTCCAGGGGCAATTGTCAAATCTATTAACACCCAAAGAAATTGTATTTTAAAACTCCAACCTAAAAATAATTGTCCAAAACCGATAATTACCACAGGTAAAGAACCTATGATCATAATCCAAGCTATTCGCCATAATTGAGCAGGTGTTTGAACTAGGGAAGTTAAGCCGGCAAATACAAAAAAATAAGGTAATAAGTTGAATAAACCCAGGAAAGCCTCTAATTTATGAGAGGCAAACCCGGTAGTTATCAACAACAATAAACTTAAAATTGCAAATCCTTTGTGTAGGGGTTTTTGGCTAATGGTGCGGTATTTTTTCGCCCAAGTTATTAATGATGCCAAACAAATAGTTACAGCCCCCAAAAATGGATTGATAGGGAAAACAAGCAACCCAAATTGAAGACTGTTCCACGCAGGTTGCAAACTAGAATCAGGATGATAAAAAGCCTTGTTCAAGCTAACTCCCAACATTCTGCACGGGTGAGACGAATTTGCGCGAGGGTGAAAATAGTAGGAATAATGCGACCATAGTTAGTAGCGATCGCTCTCCAACCTAAATCAGCAAAAAACCAAGCCCACATCATTGGTCCGACAACAGCAAATACTGTGCGAACTGCACTATATCGGGCTGCACTTACAGTCATTCCCCTTCGCGCCATTTGTGCTGTGACATAGCTTTGAAACTGTTTGCTGGCTACTTGTGTACCTGTAATTGCGGCTTCTTTGGCTACTTGATAGGTAGCTAAATGAATGGCAAATTGACGGGCAATTTGTTGAAGTACATAAGGCTGAATCACGGAAGTTACAGCTAAAGCACTACCACCTTTGAAAATTAATCCTAAAGGATCTTTTTGTAATGACAGAGGTAATGGTTTTTGCTCCTCTGATGATAATAACTGACGTTGTATTTTAGTGGCAATTTTTTGTTGTTCTTGTTTTGGCAATTTTTTCCACACCTTTCCTAAAAGATGCAAAAATACCTCTGCTTCTAAATCAATGGTTGCTAAATCGTCATAATAAGGAATTTTCAAATATTTACATACTTGAATTAATGCTTGTCGGTAAGTTACTTGATCAGTGCGCCCCCGTAATACCGTGATCCCATCAGCCGCTAAAAAGCGAAAGCGGTTTTCTATTGCATCTAACCAAGCTTGACGATCTTGGCTTTGCACTACGATGGGTTCGGGTGTGTGAACATAATCTAGGGGATTAAATTTGCGACTAAACAGAATAGCTGTTAAGTCTTGTAGTTCTTCTTCGGTGGCTAACTCTAGTACCGCCCTTAGTTCATCCAATTTCCCATCCTCCCTTCCATGCTGCTAGTCTGTACCCTATTCTACTATTAGCTTTTAATAGTTATTGTCAAGGTTGAATTGTGAAATATGTCAAATTCTCATCTTACTGATATTGCGGTTATTGGTGCGGGTATATCTGGTTTAGTTTGCGCCCAGCGGTTACGTCAAGCTGGTTATGGGGTTTTAGTGGTGGAAAAATCTCGTGGTGTGGGGGGAAGGGTTGCTACTCGGCGTTTACAGGGAACTTGGGCGGATCATGGTGCTTGTTATCTCAAGCCAAAGGGTGAATTATTCAGTAAATTTGTGGATTTATTGCAAAATCGGCAAGTTCTGAAAGTTTGGACAGATATAGTTTATGAATTTTCCATCACTGAAGGTATATCTCAACCAGCAAACTGTAGTCCGCGTTATGTTGCACCAGAGGGAATGAACAGTATTGCTAAATTTCTCACTCCTGGTTTAGAGATTTTATTTAATCAGCGTGTGATCAAGATTAATCTTACCAAAGAAAATGCTTGGTGTCTTACTTTAGACAATAATAAACAATTAAACGCCAAGGCTTTAATAGTTGCTATTCCTGCACCCCAAGCTGGAGATTTATTAGCGCCTTTGGGTAAAAGTTTATTGGGTGCTGATTTTTTCGATAGTTTGCATTCTGTTGAGTTTTACCCTTGTATTAGTGTCATGGCGGGATTTTCCCCCAACTCTCAACCCTTACCCCATTGGAAAGCTTTAACTTTTAATGATCATGCTGATTTAGCATGGATTGGATTCGATAGTAGCAAGCGTCCCCAATCACAACCACCGCATTTTGTGTTACAAAGTAGCGCCAAGTTCGCTCAACAACATCTAGAAACCCAAGATTTACAACCTGTTGGTAATGATATGTTGCAAAAAGCAGCAGAAAATTTAGCACTTCCCTGGTTAGAAAATCCTCAATGGATGCAAGTACATCGTTGGCGTTATGCTTTTCCTCGTACTCCTTTAGATATACCTTGTTTATCTGCCAATACTCCTTTACCTTTAGTTTGTTGTGGTGATTGGTGTGGCGGAAATTTGGTAGAAGGAGCAATGGTTTCGGGATTAGCTGCTGCTGCTGAAATTGATCAGCAACTGCAACATCTATTGATGGAAGATGTGGACTTTTTAAGATTTTTTTAATATGTAAATTACACTTTAATTTTTCCCTCAGAATATAATTCTGGGGAAAGACAAAATAAGCCCACAGACGGGGGCATAATTAGGAGCAGCTTCATATAGAAATAATATCAGAGGTAATGTAAATCTTATTGTGAGTTTAACTTTACTTTCAGGTTAAGCATAATTAACAAAATTTTTTGTAAATAAAGGTAAATAAAATTGATCCCTAATAGTTTATGCTGCGTTTTGTGTAGTTTTTCACCAAAATAGCGTAAATATGAAATAATTATATTTGTATAGCTCTAACATCGGTAATTAAGCAGTAGCTGGATTCCTATTTGAAAATAACATCTTTAAATAGGTATAAATTACAACTAAATATCATCAACTTTGAATCATCTGATATCTTGCCAAGATTAAATCTTGAATTGGGGGTGTCGGGTATGGTGTGGGAAAGGGTGATCACTGCTTATCATTACCAAATTGCTATTGAGATAAATGTTTTGTTGCACCAATCATTTATTTGCATGGAAAAGGAGATAAGAACAAATGAAAACCGTAGTTAAGTTAACACAGCAATCTGTTATTAGTGAAATTGAAAGTGTTTTGCATACATACCCCTACCAACCTTATCAACAGGTTTTTGCAGTTCCTGATTTACGTCAAGAGCTAATTTCTTTTGTAATTGATCGTCTTCCTGGTGTTGATAGTCGAGTTTCTGAGACTCAAATATTATTAGCTGAAAATCCCAAAGAGAGTTTTTTCAATCACAAGTTATCCCGTAATCCTTTAGAACAAAAATTACATCTACAAAACTTGATTCACCAAGGGATTTTTTCAATCATGCAAGCAAAAGCAGAGTTTATTAGTCAACACCTTTGTGAAACAATTCAACCAGGTTTTCAACCTTCTAACTGGTTTGGTTGATTTCTGTTAATTCCTAGACAACTTTCGACTATCATCAGATCCCTGGCTTTTTCCAGAAGTCTGGGATCTCACTCAATAGGGTTTACTGAAAAAGTCTTTTTTTATGGCGTTGGAATCACTACTATTTAAGATAAAACGATCAAGCCAAATATTGGAATCAATAAAGTATTTTGTCATTTTACCACCGTTCATTTGCTTCTTCTCTAGTCAGTGGTTGAAAATTAGCAATTTTGATGGGGTTTGCAGTTAAGTTATTAATTATTCCTGTTGCTGGGAATTGTTTCTTTTTGGGGATAGGTTGTAAAATCACAATTTCGACTATTTCCGCGCTGTTTATTTCTTCTTGATATTCCAGGGGAATTTCGATTTTACCGTGATTTACTTTTGCTTGAAAGTGGATGTTTGTGGTCATTTTTGATGTTCCTTGATATCTATTTATTGACTAATTATAGCATATTGTCAGAATCAGGATGTCTAGGATTTTAGGATTTTCAGGATGGATTTATTTTTGAGGATTAAATTGTCTGAATCAGTCAGAATTAGGTTCTTTTGGTGGTTTTGGGAAAATGACATCATTAAGTTTTTCTACCAATTGATAAACTGTTGTTGATGGATTAATATTGTGTATTATTATTCTTTCTTCTATAGTTAAATTATTAGGATCATTTACTCCCTGTGCATTACAATGACTTAACCAAAGCTTTTTAGCAAACCTAATAGCATTAGACTGTTTATCTTTGAGTTTTTCATACATAGTTTCAGAATTTTTTTCATATTTTTCACCCAATCTTGTTCTTGCACCTAGCATATTTTTATAATTACTTCGATGAGTTTCACTTTGATAATATTCATAATGCAATAAAAACCATAGTTCAAAAGCATCATTAGAAATAGCTAAATTTAATTTATTTTCTATTGCTGATTTAATTGCTTCATTAAAATTTTGCTGGTTATTGTTTTCCTTTTTTAAGTCTCTATCAAATACACACCAAACCTCATCATCTGCATAATTACCTTGTTCTTTTAATTGTTTAGCTGTTTTAACTACTGTTATTCCTACTCCAACCCCCTCTTTAATTTTAATAAATGCGATTCTCTTAGTGTGTGCTATTTCCTGAAAACCTTGAAAATAATTCGGTTCAGTCTCTTCCCCTTCACAAACAATCAAAAATGTTTTTTCTTTTGATCTACCACTTACTTTCCTTGGGGAGTACATTGTATTGTTTTTTGAATTTTGTCTTGCCATTTTTAATCATTAGATAATAAATTTTTAAAATTACCAATAAAGGGAATTGCTCCATATCTTCCGCGAATATAATCTGCTTCCAATGGATCATCTTCTGCAATATCATCATATTCAGCTAAAGAATATAAATCAGTTGCTCCTTGTTGATTTTTTTCTGTAAACCAGATTTGATCTCGTCTTAATAATCTACTACCAAATAGATTAGGATTAAGCAAATTAGTATCATGAGTCATAAAAATAAGCTGTGCTGATTTTGGATTATATTTTTTGGAATTAAACAACTCAATAATTTTATGGGTAATGATAGGATGTAATTTTGCATCCAATTCATCTATAATTAAAACTTGACTATATCTTAAAGCGGTTAAAAGTAAAGCCGAAAAATAAAATAGTTTTTTCGTTCCCTCAGATTCATTTTTTTCTAAATCAAATTTTTCAAATCCAATTCTTTCACCATTTTCATTATATTTTTCGTGAGATGTTTGGATGCTAGATAATTCATCCGAATATGATCGGATAATCATACTTTTCAATTCATCTGGTATGGATGATGGTAAATTTTCTGAAGATAGTTTTTCTTTAGTAATATTAATATCCTGAATTGATAAATCTAAATTTTTAATTAATTTAATACTATCTTTTTTGATTAAAGGAGATTCAAATAATTTTAAAGTAACTTTTTTATAAAAATCATCGTGTATTCCTGAACCAGATATAACTTGACAACTAGCAAACCATTTGATTATTTCAGCAGAAATTTTACCATTGAATTGTGCTACGACAGAAACAAAAAGAGAGTTATGCTTAGTCTTTTCTTCTAAATTTAATCCTTCTTGAAAAGATTTCTTATTTATTTTAAATTTGTTACCATCTCTTTGAAATAGTTGATATTCTTTAATGTTAGATTGAAAAAATAGCCATTCTTTAACTACTTTATCTTGAGACACTTTAAAACCATACTTATAAATTCTTTTATTTAGATAAAAAGTTGCTTGAAAAAATGAGGGCTTATTTTCTGTTTCTGTACTAAGTCTGAAAGGTTCAACCGGAATATTATCTGTGAATTGCATTTCTTTAGAAGAATTAATCACAAAGTTTCTCATAAATCCAAATGCTTTAGCTAAATTACTTTTTCCACTAGCATTTGCACCATAAATAGCTGTTGTTTTCAGTAATTTTACTTCTTCATTGACTGAAAATACATGATTATCATTTAATTCTTCCTCTTGACTATTTATTTCAGAAGCAACCATACTAAAAGTAACTATTTCTTTAAAAGATAGAAAATTGCCTACTTGAAATTCTATGAGCATGAATTGAATTTCCTCCTTTGCTTATATTAGTTTGTCTACTTTAGTAACCAGTTGTAATTAAAACATATTTTGGACAGAGTAACAACTCCATATACCAATATTATTATGAAATTATAATTTATTTTTTATTTTTTTATCTTTAGATAACAAATTTCGTCCATTCGTAACTCCTGTAACAATTCCTTTACAATAAAATAAAGAAAACAAGACATTGCAGGAGAAAAGCTAAATCATGTTAGCAGAATATCAACAACATACCCAAGAACGCGCCCAATTAGGTATTCCCCCCTTACCATTAGATGCAAAACAAGCATCAGAATTATGTGAATTACTCAAAAATCCCCCCCAAGGACAAGAAGAGTTATTACTACATTTATTACGCGATCGCATACCCCCCGGAGTAGATCAAGCAGCTTACGTTAAAGCAGGTTTTCTCACAGCTATTGCAAAAGGAGAAATTACCAGTCCCCTAGTTTCTCCCCTAGAAGCAGTAGAATTACTAGGTACAATGGTAGGCGGTTATAACGTACAATCATTAATTGATTTACTCAGTTCCTCTGTAGCAGAAAGCGCCGCCACAGCATTAAGTAAAATTTTATTGGTTTATGATGCGTTTCATGATGTATTAGAACTAGCAAAAACCAACAAATACGCCAAAAAAGTGGTAGACTCTTGGGCAGCAGCAGAATGGTTTACTTCTCGTCCCACACTCCCCGAAGCTATCACCGTTACGGTTTTCAAAGTTCCTGGAGAAACTAACACCGATGACTTATCACCCGCAACCCACGCTACCACCCGTCCTGATATTCCCCTTCACGCTTTAGCAATGTTAGAAACCCGTCAACCGGGAAGTTTAGAAACCATTGCAGACTTGAAGAAAAAAGGACATCCTGTTGCTTACGTCGGTGATGTAGTCGGTACCGGTTCATCTCGTAAGTCTGCAATCAATTCTGTATTATGGCATTTAGGTAATGATATTCCCTTTGTTCCCAACAAACGGGCAGGAGGTTATATTTTAGGTGGGGCGATCGCACCTATCTTTTTTAACACAGCCGAAGATGCAGGTGCATTACCCATACAATGCGATGTTACCAAAATGGAAACCGGTGACGTAATCACAATTTACCCCTACAAAGGACAAATTACCAAAGCAGGAGAAGTGATTGCCACCTTCACCCTCAAACCTGACACCATTTTAGACGAAGTTCGCGCTGGTGGACGCATTCCCCTATTAATTGGACGTACCCTCACCGACAAAACCCGTCAAGCATTAGGTTTAGAACCCAGCAAATTATTTATTCGTCCCCAACAACCAGCAGACACCGGAAAAGGCTTCTCATTGGCGCAAAAAATGGTCGGGAAGGCTTGTGGTTTACCCGGTGTACGTCCGGGGACATCTTGCGAACCAATTATGACTACAGTCGGTTCTCAGGACACTACAGGACCGATGACAAGAGACGAGTTAAAAGAACTTGCTTGTTTAGGTTTCAGTGCAGACTTAGTAATGCAGAGTTTCTGCCATACCGCAGCATATCCCAAACCAGTGGATATTAAAACCCATCAAGAATTACCAGACTTCATCTCCTCTCGTGGTGGTGTAGCTTTGCGTCCTGGTGATGGTATCATTCACTCCTGGTTAAACCGGATGTTATTACCGGATACAGTGGGAACAGGAGGAGATTCTCACACGCGCTTTCCTTTGGGTATATCCTTTCCTGCGGGTTCTGGGTTAGTTGCGTTTGCAGGTGCATTGGGTGTAATGCCTTTAGATATGCCAGAATCAGTTTTGGTAAGATTCAAAGGAGAATTGCAACCAGGAATAACTTTGAGAGATATTGTTAACGCTATTCCTTATGTTGCCATCCAAAAAGGATTATTAACCGTCGAGAAAAAGAACAAGAAAAATGTTTTTTCTGGACGGATCATGGAAATTGAAGGTTTACCCAATTTAAAAGTAGAACAAGCATTTGAATTAACAGATGCTTCTGCAGAACGTTCTTGTGCTGGATGTACAATTAAATTGAGTGAAGAAACCATTGCCGAATATTTGCGGTCAAATATTGCCCTGTTAAAAAATATGGTAGCACGGGGTTATTCTGATGCGCGAACCATCATGAGAAGAGTAGCAAAAATGGAAGCATGGTTAGCCAACCCTGTGTTATTATCAGCCGATGGAGATGCGGAATATGCAGAAATAATTGAAATTGATTTGAATGAAATCAAAGAACCAATTGTTGCTGCTCCCAATGACCCTGATAATGTTAAGTTATTATCGGAAGTTGCTAATGATCCAGTACAAGAAGTTTTTGTTGGTTCTTGTATGACAAATATCGGTCATTATCGGGCAACTGCCAAGGTTTTAGAAGGTGCAGGAGAGGTAAAAGCAAGGTTATGGATCGCACCTCCTACAAGAATGGATGAACACCAATTAAAGGTAGAAGGTGTGTATGATGTTTTCGTAGGTGCAAAAGCGAGAACTGAGATTCCTGGATGCAGTTTGTGTATGGGAAATCAGGCGAGAGTGGAAGATAATACTACTGTGTTTTCTACCTCTACTCGTAACTTCAATAATCGCATGGGAAATGGCGCACAAGTGTATTTAGGATCGGCAGAATTAGCGGCAGTTTGTGCGTTGTTGGGGCGTATTCCTAATGTGCAGGAATATTTGGATATTGTGGGTGAGAAAATCCATCCTTTTGCGGATAATTTGTATCGTTATTTGAATTTTGATCAAATTGTTGGTTTTGAGGATGAGGGTAGGGTAATTAGTAAGGAGGAACAGGCGGCTTTGGTGTAATTTAGGTTAGGGTGGGTCTTGATGGACTCACCTTGATTTTAAGACGTTGATATTCAATCATCAATTATTAAGATTTTTTACTCTAGCTAAATTCACCTATTTCAGTGGTAAAATGTAATTAATTCACTCAATCAAAAAACTCTAATTGTAAACATTAACAAAAATAAATTGTCAAATATGGTAACTCAAATAGAAATTACAGATCAACGCAAAGAAAATGCGGAACAAGAAATCCGTGAAAAAACAAAGCGTGTTGACTACAACACTTTAGAATACCCCATTGAGATAATTGTTCAAAAATATTTAGATGGAGAAGAGGAAGGTGAAAATGAAATTTTTATTCCAGATTATCAAAGAGAAATGTCTTGGGATGAAGATAAACAATCAAAATTTATAGAATCTCTAATGTTAGGCTTACCAATACCTTATATTTTTGTTGCGGATATATCAGGATCAGAGGATTTAGCCCGTTTAGAAATTATAGATGGTACGCAACGTATTCGTACTTTATCTAAGTTTATTAAAAACCAACTACAATTACAGAATCTTAAAAAATTACAACATCTGAATGGGTTTACTTTTCAAGATTTACCACTACCACGCCAACGACGTTTTAACAGAACTACTATTAGAATGATTCAATTAACAGAAGAAGCAGATGAAGAGATTAGAAGGGATCTTTTCGAGAGAATTAATACTGGAAGTCTTGAATTAAACGCAATGGAGAAACGTAGAGGAGGTCAACCAGGAAAGTGTCTTGATTTAATTGAAGAACTTTCAAAAAATCAACTGTTTAGAGATTTATGTTCCTTTACTGACACTGAAATTAACAAAAGAGATCCACAAGAATATGTATTACGTTTTTTTGCCTTTTTAAATAATTATCAAAATTATGGCAAGTTTGATAACAAAGTTCATGAATTTTTGGATGAATATTTAAAGCAGGAAAATAAATCTGATTTACAAAAAATAAATGATATGAGAAATGAATTTTATGTGATGTTAGAATTTATAGAAAAATATTGCTCCAATTCTTTACATATTTATCGAAAAACTAAGGACTGCTATGAACCTACAACTAGAATTAAGTTTGAATCTATTACAGTAGGTATTGCTTTGGCGTTAAGAGAAAATCCCAATTTAGTGCCAAAATCTACTGCTTTTTTAGATTCTGATGATTTTAAAAAATTAACTAAATCTGATGCTAGTAGTTCTCAAAATAAAGTCATTCGTCGTATTGAATATGTTCGTGATCAGCTTTTAGGTAATTCATGAAAAGTACATTATTTCAAAATTTTGATGAACGCGCCAAAGAAGTTAGTAAATATTTTTACTTCTTAAAAAACCTAGATCAAGGTTCAATTCAATTAAGTATGGGTAATTCTAACAATATCAAAACAAAACCAATAGATGATGATTTAGAAAAGACTCTTAAAGCGACAGGATATTTGTTACTCTACAACCTAGTAGAAGCTACAATGCGTAATGCAATTGAAACAATTTTTGATGAATTAAAAACTCAAAGAGTTTCTTTCGATGACGTGAGAGAAGAAATTAAAAAGATTGTTATTAATCATGTCAGGGATAAAGATATTCAATCAACAGATTCTCTTTTGATAAATCTTAGAAATATTTCGGTTGATATTGTATCAGTTACCTTTGATGCTCTGGTGAAGAAAGAAAATAAGAAAAGACTATTTTCAGGTAATGTAGATGCACAAGAAATAAGAAATACTGCCAAAATTTATGGTTTTTCATACCAAACTAATAAGAGCAAAACTAGAGATGGGATTGATCTACTGACAATTAAAACTAATAGAAATGATTTAGGACATGGTTTTAAGTCATTTGAGGAAGTTGGTAGAGATGCTACTGCTGATGAGTTATTGAAGATTCAAAAAAGAGTTATTTGTTATTTAAGAGAAATATTAAAAAATGTAGAAACTTATATATCAAATAAAGAGTATTTACAGATTAATGTGCAAAATAGTGAAAATAGTTAGGGTATATAAAGTCTCGCAGGATAAAAGTATACATTGCTTTTTGGAAATTATGGGATGCGATCGCCATTTTGGGTATGGTTCAGGTGCGTTAGCGTATCCCTGACGGGACTCGAAGAGATAGCTTACCGTAGGTATCGCTATTTTCAGGGATAATGAAAGAGCGATCGCTGTTTGATGTAGGTAGAATGAAGTGCGATCGCTATACCAAAACCTTGGAATCACTAAAAGCAGGTTTAATAAATTCCTCCTTATCCTCCAAACTAACATAACCCAAATTAGCAGCCATATCCATCAATTCAGTTAAAAACCGCCTTAATTCATCCACAACTTGCTGTTTATTCAACATCACTAATCTTTCCTCAGTTGAATAACCAACCTCCCTTAAATAACAACTAATTTCATTACCAACAGGTACAAATTTAATCATGATCCAATAACTTTCAACAAAGTCCAAACGAATAGTTTTACCCCTGTGTAAATCTCCTATGTGTTCAGCTAATCTCTCCTCTAATAACATACAAATATCTGGGTCAAAAAATACATTAAATTTTGTTTCCCCTATTTCTACAATCACTTTATGATCATATTCATAACAGAACATTCTTAACCCTAATTCAAAAGGCGATAATTCTCCTAAAGGATCGTCAGGAGGATCAGCAAAATTTTCTAAATTTCGTTCTGCTAATCTGATTTTAAATTGCTCAACTTTATTCATTATTATTACTCCTTAATTTTATTAATTTTATTAATTTTATTTAGGCTTTACTATCGGATAAGCATATTTAATTGTACCATCTGGATTTCTCCCAATTAGAGCATAAATTACGTTTTCTGTAACACTGCCATCAGTATGATATACTCTACCAATGGGACGATTAAATTTAATAGTATAATTTCCATAATACTTGGGAATTAACTTTTCCAATTTCAACCAATCTTGATCATTTAACCATTGTCCTTGATCTTGATTTTTACTAGATGCTCTACCCTGTAAATTACTAGGTTTTAACTTTGCACCATGATGACGGATAATATGATCATAAGCCTTAGTTGATTTGGGATTATCCCATTGCGGTTCGCTTCCTGTACCTCTCCACTCACAACCACTACCTACCTCGACTGTATCATCAATAATATCAGATTCAACAATCTCCATATATTCTAGCTCATCAGACGACAACCTATTTAACCTCCTGACAAATCAAGACAAGGTGATCATAAACTAAAATTGTCTTCAGAAACTAATACCGCAGAAATACAATATTACCAGAATTAATTAAGGCGATCGCTGTTTGGTTATGGTTTGTGAGAGAGATAGCGAAGCTCACCATAGGTATCACTGTGTTCAGGGATAATGGAAGAGCGATCGCTGTTTAATATAAGTAGAATGAAGTGCGATCGCCTATTAAATAAATTAGTATAATTATATTAACTAGCCAAAATAACTACTTAACATACAGGGTAAAAATGCCAGCGAAAGACATCTACCACGATGTAGTTAAAAATGCTTTAATCAAAGATGGTTGGACAATTTTAGCTGATTCTTATACACTTGAATATGAAGATGATAACCTTTATGCTGATTTATTAGCAGAAAAAACTTTATTAGCAGAACAAAAAAACCGGAGAATTGTTGTTGAAATCAAAAGTTTTATCAATCCTTCACCAATGAATGATTTTCAAAATGCTTTAGGTTAATATCTTCTCTATCGTGACTTTCTCGAACTTTCTCACAAAGATTATGAACTTTATTTAGGAATAAAAAATTCAGTCTTTAATACTTTCTTTCAAAGGAAATCAATTCAAGCATTAATTCAACGCCATCAAATGAATTTTATTGTTTTTAATGATAAAAAGGAGGAAATTGTATCATGGATAAAATCATAAAATACCGAGAATTAATCAAGAAAATCCTTACAGAATATGATCAATTAGTTCATCAATCACCTGATTATAATTCTGAAACCTGTTTAGTATTTGATGAAAACCATGATCATTATCTTTGGTTAACAGTTGATTGGAAAGAAGATAAAAGACTCAAATCAACTCATGTTCATGTAAGAATTAAAAACAATAAAATTTACATTGAGGAAGATTGGACAGAGGAAGGTATTGCAAATGAGTTATTAAGGGAAGGTGTACCAAAAGAAGATATTGTTTTAGCATTTCATGATCCTGAAACTCGGAAGTTTACAGAGTTTGCTGTGGCTTAATAATAACAGGCTTTTTTTGATATCATGTAGGTTAGGGTGGGTCTTGATAGACTCACCTGGACTTTATAAGTTATATTGTATGGGGAAGAGTCATTTTAAGAAAGCAATATCATCTTTGGAATCTCGTATTGCTGAACACCAAGAAAAAATTAGGCTAGAATTAGAGAAAGAATTTCCAGACACAGGTTTAATTAACCATTGGGAAAAGGAAATTATAGCTTTTGAACAAGGTATCAAACAAGCGTTAAAAAGGTTAGGTAAAAACTAATGAAACTCGCAAATCAAAAAATCAGCAGTGAAAATTCTACATTGAACCAGTTACTCCTGGAATTACAGGAAGAATGCCAAAATGTTCTTTCTTTAGTTAATCAATTACAACTTTCTGAGTTAAGCGATCGCCAAAAGGGTAAAATATTTTCAGAATTATTAGTAGCATCAATTCATTTACATTCCCATTGTGATGAAGATTGGCAAAATTTGATTTCTGATGAGTTGGAAACTTTAGCAGATGATTAGTTTATAAAATCTTATGGATATAAAGAGGTGAAAAAATGATAGAACTGCATCCTGAGTTTTTAACAAAAAATGGTCAAAAGCAATTTGCTGTTTTACCTTATGAGGAATTTTTGAAGATTGAGGAATTATTAGCATATTTGGAAAATATACAAGATGCTAATGAGAAAGATAATCTTTCAGTATGTTTAACAGAAGTATCATTAACAGAAATAAAAAATATTTTAATAGTTGACAAATTAAACCATTATCAAAATATAATCAAACAAATCCTCACTGAATATGAAAGAATTTCGGCACAAGTACCTGATCCTGATATAGATGAGGTGTTAATGTTTGATGATCAAAGAAGTCAATATCTTTGGTTTAATATTGGTTGGAAAAATCGTAAAAGAGTGAAAGCAATTTCGGTTTATGTGAGAATTAAAAATGAGAAGATTTATATTGAGGAAGATTGGACTGAGGAAGGAATAGCAACGGAGTTATTAAGGGAAGGTGTACCAAAAGAGGATATTGTTTTGGCTTTTCATGATCCTGAAACTCGGAAGTTTACAGAGTTTGCTATTGCTTAATACTTTCTCTTGATCCTAAATTTAATCTATAGGAAAACAAAAATGAACTTTTACACAGTTGTTCTCAGACAAAGTTCTGGTTATTGGGTAGGTTTGTGTTTAGAAAATGGTATTGTTGGACAGGGAGATACTCAAGAAGATGCAGTTAATAAATTAAAGGAAGCAATTGAATCTTTTGAAAATGTTTATGAATCAGAAGATAATGTTTATAAATCTCCTATTTCCATCAATGAATTACATGAATTTTTGTTAGTTGAGGAACAGGAAAAACAATCATAAATCTATGAATTGAGGAAGGGACTCACCTGAAATATATAGTAAAATACTGTGGAACAGGCATCTTGCCTGTTATCTACTTAGGTTCTTGCGTAGATTTTATGGTAATCGAAGATTGATAACAACAAAACCCTTACGGGGTAAAGGTCATAAACGATTATGCCCCAATATTTTCAATGAAATGCCGACACAATAAGGCTTTCAATGATTTTGAACTGGGTTCTCCATAAAAAGTACCGAAGAACCTCTACTTACAAGAATTAAACTTAATCATTTCACAGGTCTGATTTTCACATTTTCACAGGCTGGAAGCCTGTGCCACTTAACTTAATTAACTATAATTATGTGACTTTAGATATACTGTAAATATCATGAACAACATCATCTGAAAACTATGGAAATAGAAAAATCTAAACTTTTACCTGTGGAAAATAATCCAGAACTAGACATCAAAAAAAGATGTTTACCCCATTGGGAATTAGCGGGATCTGTTTATTTTGTCACTTTTAAAACTTGGGATAAGTTAGAATTAAATAATGAAGCAAGGCAAACAGTTTTAAACTGTTGTTTATTTTTTGATGCTAGTCAAAATCAAAATCAAAATCAAATTAGATATCGTACTTTTGCTTTAGCAATTATGCCAGATCATGTTCATTGGTTAATGCAGCCTTTATCTAAATCAGAAAATGAATATTGGTCTTTAAGCATTATTGTACATAGCATTAAAAGTTATAGTTCTAAGCAAATTCCCAAAGTTATGAAGCATATTGGCATTGTGTGGCAAGATGAAAGATATGATCGGATAATGAGAAATCATCAAGAGTTTGTGAATACTTGGAATTATATTCGGGAAAATCCGGTTAAAGCTAATTTAGTAGAAACTCCTGAAGATTATCGTTTTTTATGGGAGGAATTTTAGTTAAAATAATTTAATTTTGAATTGTGGAACAGGCATCCTGCCTGTTATCCACTAAAAAGAATTAAAAATACTTTATAGGCTTGATTTTTAAATTTTCACAGGGTTGATTTTTGGATTTTCACAGGGTTGATTTTAGCAGGTTCACAGGTTTGATTTTAGCAGGTTCACAGGCTAGAAGCCTGTGCCACTATCTAAATTTATGAAGCCTCAAAAACTAACATTTTTTTGTCAAAATATTCTTTAAGTTTTACATAGTCTTCTGCTATGCTAAAAAAATCTTCCTTTTGTTCAACTTGTTTAGATTCTTTAAAAATAACTTCTTTTATAACCTCCCATATTGTTTCATTAACAAAGTAATGTTGTGATTTAGGGTGTAATAAAATTTCTGATTCACGTGTGAGTAATTTACTTACTTCGGGTATAGAGGCATTTATCATAACAGATTCAGTCTCTATATCTTCAGTAAATTTACTGTCTAGTGTTTCATCAATATTTTCGGTTTCTTCTTTCTCCAAAGTTTTCTTTAACTCTTGTAAAATATCATCATGTTTTCTATCTTTGGTAAACTCTTCAGTAAAAGATTTAAGTTTTGCAAAATGAAGAGATTGAGACATAAATATTAATTCCTATGCTTGTTTAATATATTCAACTAATTCAGGTAAACTATTGACTTTTTCCAGGGATTTTACAAGTCTATCAACTGAATCACAATCATAATATTGTATATCTATCTTGGGAAATTCTGTTTTCAGTTGTTCTAAAAGACTTTTGTTATTTTCATCTAACCGATTCACAGGAAATATATAACGAAAGCCGGTAGGTTGTCTTCTTTTTAAGACCTTCTTTAAGTCATTAATCCATTTTCTGAGACTACCTTGATTAATAGGACTATTTAAATTATCAGGAGAAGATTTACACTCGTAGATAAAATTTCCATCTTCAAAATATTTCGGCTTTTCTGCAAACATTGATGTTACCTGTTAAGTTGTTGGAATATAGTTTGTTTTGCATTGTCTAAAATATCAGACAACAAATTGAATAAATATTATTTAAGCTGACTTTCTCAGATCACGAAAATGAGCTTTAACAGTAAATTGATTACCTAATTTGCTAATTCTACTATGTTCTGAAATAGCTACTACTTTACCAGTTAACAATCCTTGAATTAAATCATCTGCCTTTGGTGACAAAGCAACAAAATCTGTAATTGGTTCAGTATCGCCTAAATTATCAACATAATCAACACCAGGCTTCATTTTAAATTGTTCCATTAAATCTTTCAAGAGAGATTTAAAAGATTTATCAATTTGCTGTCCTTTCTCAAAGGGGTTTAAACTTTTCCAATCTGGCAAAGATTCTAAAGCTTTGCTGAGAGCATTTTTAATAGAGTAATATCCAAAATTTGACATTAAATACCCCCTAGTAGATTTGATTAAATTAGATATGATAGAATCAGGTATATCACAGATGTAATTTATGTGTCAATATATTTATTGTAATTTTAAGTAGGATCGCATTCCTCCAACATCCCAAACCCCTTCTCTACGAGGGAAGGGGGAGGAAGATTTACTCCCCTCTCCTTGCAGGAGAGGGGTTGGGGGAGAGGTCAAGATCGCTGTTTGATGTAGGTAGGATGAGAGAGCGATCACGGTAGCTTACGGAAGGTATCGCTTTTTTCAGGGATCATGGAACTGCGTTAGCGGTAGCTTACCGAAGGTATCGCTGTTTAATATAAGTAGAATGAAATGCGATCGCCTATTAAATAAATTAGTATAATTATATTAACTAGCCAAAATAACTACTTAACATACAGGGTAAAAATGCCAGCGAAAGATATCTACCACGATGTAGTTAAAAATGCTTTAATCAAAGATGGTTGGACAATTTTAGCTGATTCTTATACACTTGAATATGAAGATGATAACCTTTATGCTGATTTATTAGCAGAAAAAACTTTATTAGCAGAACAACAAAACCGGAGAATTGTTGTTGAAATCAAAAGTTTTATCAATCCTTCACCAATGAATGACTTTCAAAATGCTTTAGGTCAATATCTTCTCTATCGTGACTTTCTTGAACTTTCTCACAAAGATTATGAACTTTATTTAGCAATAAAAAATTCAGTCTTTAATTACGTTCTTTCAAAGGAAATCAATTCAAGCAGTAATTCAACGCCATCAAATGAATTTTATTGTTTTTAATGATAAAAAGGAGGAAATTGTATCATGGATAAAATCATAAAATACCGAGAATTAATCAAGAAAATCCTTACAGAATATGATCAATTAGTTCATCAATCACCTGATTATAATTCTGAAACCTGTTTAGTATTTGATGAAAACCATGATCATTATCTTTGGTTAACAGTTGATTGGAAAGAAGATAAAAGACTCAAATCAACTCATGTTCATGTAAGAATTAAAAACAATAAAATTTATATTGAGGAAGATTGGACAGAGGAAGGTATTGCAAATGAATTATTAAGGGAAGGTGTACCAAAAGAAGATATTGTTTTAGCTTTTCATGATCCTGAAACTCGGAAGTTTACAGAGTTTGCTGTGGCTTAATAAAGGAAAACTTTGTTAGTATAATTTAGGTTAAGGTGGGTCTGTGATGAACTCACCTTAATGTTTTGAAAAAGGTTAAAATATGTGCAGTACCAAATAGAATTTAAACCTAAAGCGATTAAAGATTTACAGAAAATTTCTGTAAATGACAGAGAACGCATTATCAATAAAATTGAAGCAATGCAAGAAGATTTACAAGGAGATGTGAAGCACTTAACAAATTTTACTCCAGAATATCGTTTAAGAGTTGGTGATTATCGAGTTTTGTTTGAATTAGAAGAACAAACTATAATCGTGTATAGGGTTAAGCATCGTAGTAAAGCTTATGAGTAATAGGAGTTAAAAAAATGATTGAATTACATCCTGAGTTTTTAATAAAAAATGGTGAAAAACAATTTGCTGTTTTACCTTATGAGGAATTTTTGAAGATTAAGGAATTGTTAGAAGATTTGGAAGATTTACGAGATTTGAGAGATGCTAAGGAAGAAGATAAAGATAGCGTTTCAATGTCTTTAGAAGATGTAAAAAGTATGTTGTTAATGTGAGCAAATTGCCGGTTTTGAGGATGAGGGTAGGGTAGTTAGTAAGGAGAAGCAGCTTTGGTATAATTTAGGTTAGGGTGGGTCTGGATGGACTCACCTTTAATACATTTTCGTAATAAAAGTACATATAAATTTACACAACTCATCTAATAATATCTAATAATAGTAGTATAACTATTGATATTATTGTATATAAACCAACAACTTAAAGGATTTTATATGCAAGTCAATCATGTTGCTCTACGACGCTTATTAGACTCTACGGTCAACGCCTTTTTGATGTAGGTATAATGAAATGCGATCGCTGTTTTTAGGGATAATGGAAGTGCGTTAGCGGTAGCTTACCGAACAAGATTCCGCAATAACCGCTTCACAAGTCAATAAAGGAGGACATAAATTTTTCCATGTTTCTACCGTCCACAGATGAAAATTATCACTTTTATCAATAAAAGCAACCAAAGGAGAAGTATCTATAATAATTTTCGATTTCATTATTTACCAAATCCTTGAAGATACTTCTTATTTGTAGATAAATCACCAATTCCACTATCTACAGATCCAGCCCATTCTTTAGCTAAATCATAAGCAGAAACTTCTTGATTTTCTGGTAATCTATTTTTTTTTCTGTACATAAATTCCACAAAATCTAAAATAGTTTGTTGTTCTTCAATGGTTAGATTTCTAAATTTATCTAATAGGATATTTTCTTGAATTATATGTTGATCAATTGCTTGAGTCATAGTTGTTACCTTTGATTAATTTGACCTGACTATTTATACTCAACTATGTTGCTCATAATCTCAGGGTAGATACACGATCTTACCTTGTTATACCATAATTTAATTCTTTTTCGGAGATGTCTAAGGAATTAATCAGATTTTGAATGGAATTAGATATTTTTCTATCTTGATTCACTAATATGGTATTTTGTCAAGATAATTTAGATGCGTTTCCCCTGATCCGGCAACTGAACTAAATACGGTACAGCAAATTACTCAGGAGCTTTTAAGAATTGATGAATTAATAAATAATTTAATGAGATAAAATGTAGAATATTCTTAGTTGAAAAAATCAAACAACATGAACTTTAAAGACATCAAATCTAGCAAACAAAAACTATTCACCATCATCAAATTTATCTCCATCCCCTTAATTACTGCGGGAATGGGATTAGAAATATGGAACATCGAAACAATCACAACTAGCCACCAATTACCAACTGTATTAAATCCCGTTTTAATCCTTGCTCACATTGCCCTAGCAGCGCATTTTATTGAAGGAATCATCGCCGCTATTTATGCACCTGCTAAAAATCACAACCCCATCAAATATGCAGTTTATACATTTTTTGTAGGAACAGTTGGGTTGTTAGAATTGTGGGAAAATCGTGATCCTTAAAATTTGAGTATAACCATTTAGGAAGATGCCAATAAATTAAGGTATCATCTAGCTTGGGAAAGTCGCATCATGCCAAAATGACCATGACTTATCCCTGTGCCATTTCCATACCCGAACCCCAACCCCTACCAAAACCCGAACCACCCACGCAACCAAACATTCCTCCTGCGTTCCCAGAACTAGTACCAGAACCCGTTCCCGGACTTATTCCCCAAACCATACCCCAACCCATACCGCAAACAGTACCCGGACCCATTCCCCAAACCATCCCGAAACCTGTTTGAATTATCCTATAATTGCAGTTCAACATCTAAAAATCTAAAATGCTAAGAGCCGGAATAGTCGGACTTCCCAACGTCGGAAAATCAACCTTATTTAACGCTGTAGTCGCTAACGCTAAAGCTGAAGCTGCTAACTTTCCTTTTTGTACCATTGAACCGAATGTTGGCATTGTCTCAGTACCAGATGACCGGTTAAATGTTCTCGCCAAACTTGCCAATTCTGAACAAATTATACCTGCGCGTGTGGAATTTGTGGATATTGCTGGTTTGGTAAAAGGTGCAAGTCAAGGTGAAGGTTTGGGAAATCAATTTTTATCCCACATCCGCGAAGTTGATGCCATAGTTCATGTGGTGCGTTGTTTTGAAAATGATGATATCATTCATGTTGCCGGTTCTGTGGACCCAGTGCGAGATATTGAAACTATTAATTTAGAACTGGGTTTATCAGATTTAGCGCAAATTGAAAGACGCATTGAACGCACTCGTAAACAAGCACGCACCAGTAAAGATGCACAATTTGAAATTACTGTTTTGGAAAAATTAGCAGCAGCTTTAAATGAAGGTAAATCAGTCCGTCAAGTAAGTTTAAATGAAGAAGAATCCGCCATTATTAAAGGGTTAGGACTACTGACAAATAAACCCATTATTTACGCTGCTAATGTTTCTGAAGATGACTTAGCAACGGGTAATGAATTTGTAGAAAAAGTCCGAGAAGTTGCATCTACAGAAAATGCTCAAGTTGTCATAGTTTCTGCTCAAGTGGAAGCAGAATTAGTAGAATTACCAGAGGAAGATAAAGCCGATTTTCTCGAATCTTTAGGTGTAAAAGAAGGCGGTTTAAAATCTTTAATTCGTGCTACTTATACTCTGTTAGGTTTGCGGACATATTTCACTTCTGGTCCTAAAGAAACCCGCGCTTGGACTATTAATGCTGGAATGTCTGCACCTCAAGCAGCAGGTGTGATTCACTCTGATTTTGAACGGGGTTTTATTCGTGCAGAAACCGTTGCTTATGATGATTTAGTCACTCATGGTTCAATGAATGCTGCAAAGGAAAAAGGTTTAGTGAGAAGTGAAGGAAAGGAATATATTGTTAAAGAAGGGGATGTAATGTTATTCCGATTTAATGTGTAGATAAAGAGGTGATAGGTGATAGGTGATAGGCGATAGGTGATAGATGAAATTCAGATCCCTGACTTCTCAAAATAGAATAATAAGAGAAGTCGGGGATCTCAATCTTCAAAATTAATAGGACTTACGCATTATCAATTATCAATTATCAATTATCAATTATTTTACGCGATACTTCCCCGTTTTCTGGCTTCTTTGTAAGAAATACCAACATTTTTTATACCAGCTTTAATCATTTCCCTTTCTAAAAGCGCAAAGAAATGATTTTTATCGCCACCTCTGACTACAGCTTGATTATGCGCTTCCGCAATTGCTACAGGATAACCGTATCCTTTTTGTACTTGTGCTAACATTAAGCCTAATGCTTGATCTAACATTTGAGAACTATTTGCTACCCAAGCAGGAAACTCGATCCGGGAAATTTCCGTACCTACGTGAACATAACAAAAATAAATTGTTTGTTCTTCATAAAGTTGTAAAATCCTGTTATTACTGCGCCATAAGGGTCCCCTTTGTCCTGGTTTTAGCTGGGTTGTCCATAAAGTCGTATCTCTCAGGTTTTCAAATTTTCTACATGGTACATGATCTAGTTGATCTGGGCAATAACTGATACAGTCAGGGACGGGGTAGGGACAAGCTAACAACCGTAAAAAGTTTGTAGATTCAAGATTACGGGCGGCGCTAAGATAACCAATGATGGGAATTTCGGCTTTTTGTAATTGTTGCCAAGCTGCTAAAATCGGGGGTAAAATGCGATCGCGTGCATCCATCGGTAATTGATCTAAAAACCAGTATATTAACGAACCATCCACCATTGCTAAAGCTGGAACTTCGGTTTTTACACTACAAGCTAATTCAGATAATACCGTAATTTCCGAAGCTGTACGGCGGTTACTCATCCATTCTTCGGTTCTTAAACCCCATTGACGAGCGATATATAAATCTTCTGGCTTATAAAATACTTCCGGTAAACTATCGAGAAGTGGGTGTTTATTTTGACCGTAATGTAAAACGACTCTGCCAATATTTAATAAGTAACAATAAGCAATTTCATGATGGTTAGGGGCAATTTGTGAACCATCGGTAGCGATGACAGTATGAACTTTAGGAGGAACAGGAATATCAATACAAGTTTCTAAAGGTTCGATGGGTGTAGCATTAGCAAAAAGAATGCGATCGCGCCATTTTTCTTGACGTTCCATTAACTCTTGTTGACATTTACAAGCTTGTTTTAAGTGTTCCTTCGCTAACTCTAAACGGCGGTTACTTTCAGCAACTTCTGCGGAAAGATGCTGACTTAAACCTTGCATTTGTCCCGCTAATTTTGTTAAATCAAGCATAATTGGTGATTGGTGATTGGTGATTGGTGATTGGTGATTGGTGATTGGTGATTGATGATTGGTAAGATTTATTTTTATTCCTGACTTCTGAACTACTATTATCTTCTTACTGTCACCTGTCACCTGATAATTAATATTTACCAATTATTTACCAATGAGAAAAATCTTGAGAAAAATCAGAAAGTGAAATTACCCGAATACGAGAATCATTTTGTCCTGCTTCCCGTTCTGGTTGAGTATTATAACCCCAATCTGCTAAAAATAGTTGCACATCCTTTAAATCAGATTGCTGTTTAACTAACTCTAAGGTTTTGAGTCTATCTTCCACAAACCATAAATTTTCATAGTTAATTTTTTCCTGTGAAATTAATTCTCGTAAAGTCTCGTATTTTGGGCGTTTTACTTCCTTACCGAAAATCGCTGTATCTGGTAAATTAACCCCTTCTTGTTGTAACAACTGCTTAACAAAACGCCCTTCTTTTGTGGTGACAATAAATAATTGTACTCCACTTGCAAGAGTTAATTTTAATCTTTCTATCACCCCTGGATAGAACTTATGCAAACTTAACCAACCCTCTAAATCTGTTGCTATCCATTCATCCCGTAAACCATCTAGTTTTTTCATGATTTCTTTAGCTTCTAGATGATCTGCTGTTAAAATTGCTGGGGTAATTTTTAACCAATCTTGTAAAATTTCCTCATCAGTAAAACCATTAATTAAAGCTTTAATTAAAACAGGCATTTCCCAACCAGTTTCAATTACAGGACGTAAACGATAAAATCTTTGAGCTAAATTTTCTGATGATGTCTTCTTACTAGAAGACCAAATTTGACAATAAGTACGCCAAGCTACTTCAAAATATTCAATTAGTCCATCGCAAATCACTCCATCAAAGTCTAAGGCTAAAATTGCGGGATGTTTGACTGTCATGGTTTTAAGGATGAAAACTGCTGTTTTCAGCTTACCTGAATTGGCAATAATTTTTTGTATCAGTTATCAACAAGGAACAGCTATCCGTCAGCTTGTTACATGAAAACTTTGTACCTCCTGCTAACTAGACCTAACGCCCATTTAACCAATCTTAATTAATCAAACTGCATTTGTTTTTTCTTCCGTTTTACCATAAGCTTCGCCCCTACAACTTATGACAAATTAATACATTCTATTTTGGAGAGGTCTATTGACATACCCCCCACCTTAGAAGGGCAAGGCTTTCGACCCATTTTTTTAGTAAAATGGGTATATCCGTAATTAAAACCTTATGCCTACAACAGCTGATTTTCTCCAATACACCCAATGGTCAGGAATTGCTACCATAGCATTTGCAGTCCTGACAATTTTGGCTTTTATCCTCAAATGGGGTATACGCTTTCGGCTGGTGGGTACAACCGGCTTTATGATCGTGTTAACCGCAGGTTTATTTTCCCTGTCTTTAGTACCTCTGAGTCGGACAGTCATTCCCGGTGCTGTTAAATACACCCTAGTTTATGATAACGGTTCTAACCAGGCGGTAATTGCCACAACACCAGAAATTACCCCAGAAGAATTAGAAGCAACTTTACGCCAAGCTGCCAGTAATCTTTATTCCTATGGGCGCTTAGGTGCTGGCGGAAACAACCAACTGACAATTCGCGCCCGTACCATTATCCACCCAGAACCAGGAATATCTATACCAGTTTACTTGGGTAAGGTAGAACGAACTTTGGTAACTCGTGCAGATCCTGAAATGTCCGTAGAAGTTTACTTAGATAAATTTGCACAATTGCCAGAAGCTAAAGCTTAAAATGGTGATTGGTGATTGGTGATTAGGTGTGATCCTGACTGCACCCGCCTTTCACCAAACCAGAGATTTTTTTGTGACTTACAATACAATCAAGATTAATTTTATATTAAGATATTAAAACTTAGGAATTTTCCCTATTAGTAATAGCTTTCTATGGATGTCGCTACCAGAAACCTGAATCATTAGTCTGATTGTATGAAGAATATCAAGTTTTGACATATTATTTATGATACCTAATCAATCTTTTACTCCAGCCTTGTCTACTCAAACCGCTAGTACATTATTGACATTGACCATCGCTCCGGCTAAAGTCATTCGGGGTGGGGGTGTACTCCCTTCCGCAGTGGTGGAAATTACCCGTTTGGGAACTCGTCCTTTAATTGTCGCCGGAAATCGCACTCTCAGTATTTTTCAGGAAAGTTTACAACCGATTTTCCAAGCTGAAAATTTAGATACGGTTGCTAGTTCTTATGGTGCAGACTGCTGTGAAGCAACTTTAAAGGCTTTACGCAAAGCTGCAAAGGAACATAAAGCAGATATCATTATTGGTGTAGGTGGTGGTAAGGCTTTAGATACAGCTAAGTTAGTCGCCCATCAATTACAATTACCAATTGTCACAATTCCTACTTCGGCGGCTACCTGTGCAGCGTGGACGGCTTTATCTAATGTATATTCTGAATCAGGGGCGTTTTTGTATGATGTGGGTTTATGCCGTTGTCCTGATTTACTGATTTTGGATTATGATTTGATTCAAACTGCACCTCAAAGGACATTAGTTGCAGGTATTGGAGATGCGATCGCCAAATGGTATGAAGCATCGGTAAGTAGTGGACATTTACAAGACACTTTAATCATTGCCGCAGTCCAACAAGCAAGAGTTTTAAGAGATATTTTACTGCAAAAATCCGCCGCAGCTTTACAATCTCCTGGTAGTGAAGTATGGAGAGAAGTTGTAGATGCTACCGTATTATTAGCCGGTGTCATCGGTGGTTTAGGTGGCGCACAATGTCGTACAGTAGCTGCCCATGCAGTACATAATGGTTTAACCCATATCTGCGGACATGGTAGCATTCACGGCGAAAAAGTAGCTTATGGGATTTTAGTACAACTGCGATTAGAAGAAATGCTACAAAGTAATCAACTTGCAGATGCAGCAAGACAACAGTTATTAAAGTTTTATGCAGAGATTGGATTACCCAAAACATTAGCAGATTTGGGATTAGGAAATATTACCTTAACTGAATTGCAAACAGCCGCAGAAATTACTTTAGCACCAAATTCTGATATTCACAGATTACCTTTTCCCGTTGCTTTAGAACAGTTAATGGCCGCAATGGTTTCTACTACTGCACCAAATCAATTAAAAGTGAAAAATGGGTGATTGTTGACTGGTGACTGGTGACTGGTGACTGGTGACTGGGGGAAAAATTTTAGATTTTAGATTCTGGATAGTTAATGAAATATAATCGAAAATCCACAATCCTCTCATTGCATCACCAATCCCCAATCACCAATCCCCAATCACCAATCCCCAATCCCCAATCCCCAATCACCTATTCCGAGGTTTTTAGAATGAGTTTAAGTTGGATTACTCCCGCAGAAAGAATACAGAAATTACCGCCTTATGTTTTTGCTAGATTGGATGAACTCAAAGCAAAAGCAAGAGAACAAGGTTTAGATTTGATTGATTTGGGAATGGGAAACCCTGATGGTGCAACACCTCAACCGGTGATAGAAGCAGCGATGCAAGCTTTACAAAATCCTGCTAATCATGGTTATCCACCCTTTGAAGGTACTGCTAATTTCCGCAAGGCAATTACTAAATGGTACAATCGCCGTTACAATGTGGTTTTAGATCCTGATAGTGAAGCTTTACCTTTGTTGGGTTCTAAGGAAGGTTTAGGACATTTGGCGATCGCCTATATCAATCCTGGTGATATTGTCTTAGTACCATCCCCATCTTACCCCGTCCATTTTCGTGGTCCAATTATCGCTGGTGGTGTCATTCACAATATCACTTTAAAGGAAGAAAATGACTGGTTAATTGATTTAAGTTCTATTCCCGAAGAAGTAGCACAAAAAGCCAAAATTCTTTATTTCAATTATCCCAGTAATCCTACCGCAGCTACCGCACCCCGTGAATTTTTTGAAGAAATTGTTGCTTTTGCTAAAAAGCATGAAATTCTGTTAGTGCATGATTTATGTTATGCAGAATTAGCTTTTGATGGTTATCAACCTACAAGTTTATTAGAAATTCCTGGTGCAAAAGATATTGGTGTGGAATTTCACACCTTATCAAAAACTTATAACATGGCAGGTTGGCGGGTTGGTTTTGTAGTCGGAAATCGTCACATTATTCAAGGTTTAAGAACCTTAAAAACTAACTTAGATTATGGCATTTTTTCCGCATTACAAACAGCAGCAGAAACCGCTTTAGAATTACCAGATTCTTATTTACAAGAAGTGCAAACTCGTTACCGCACCCGTCGAGATTTCTTGATAGATGGTTTAGGAAAATTAGGTTGGAATATTCCTAAAAGTAAAGCTACGATGTATTTGTGGGTAAGATGTCCTGTCGGTATGGGTTCTACAGATTTTGCTTTAGATGTACTGCAAAAAACAGGTGTAGTAGTTACTCCTGGAAATGCTTTTGGTCCAGGTGGTGAAGGATATGTGAGAATTAGTTTAATTGCAGATTGCGATCGCTTGGGTGAAGCTTTACAAAGATTCAAAGAAGCAGGAATTTGTTATCAACAAGAAGCAGTCGTTTCTGTATAATTAACGTAGGGGTAGCGCCCCCGTGTCTACCCCTTATCCTATCTTTTAAATATCATCAGGATTAACACCTAAAGACCTTAAATAAGCTGCTAACTTCTCCTTTTTTTGTCGTTCTTGTTGGGCAATTTCTTCTGCTTGTTGCTGTGCTAATTTTGCTTGTTGGGCAATTTCTTCAGCTTCTAAACGAGCTTGTTTTTCAACAATAGCTCTTTCATCACCAGTTAACAACAAATTCCCCCCATCATCCCACCAACGTACCCAAGGTACACCGTCATCTTCTATTAAACCTAATTCCACACCCATAGGAGGAATCGAAAAATGTCCTCTTTCATTAAGTTGGATCTTTTGATAACTTCCATCTACTAAACGATAAACTTCTAGTAACGCTTTTCTCGCTTCAAAAATTCCATAGAAAGGAATGCGAATTGCTTGTTCATAAACCCAAAATTTCCCAGCTTTTGCTGTTTTACTGGGAGGAGTTTTATCCCTTTCTTCTTCCCCGTTCCCAGAAACAAATTCAATAGCTATTAATGGTGCTACAAATTCTTTCCATAACACATAGGAGCGCCGATAGTCTCCATTCAGTTTTGGTGGTACATTAGGTACATAAAACCAATCTGGAGCTTCTGCACCTTTTTCTGGTGGATCTGTTAACCGCCAATAAATACCGCTATCCTGTCCAATACAATAGTTACCATCAGGATGTATTTTTTGTAAAATTGGTTCAATGGAACTCGTTAAAACAATACTTTGGGGATGTTCCTGGAAGTTTTTCACGAAAGTACCATCTGAATCAGGTAGTTGTGTATGATCTGGTAATGTAAATTTAGGTGTATGAATATCTTGATTTGTGGGAGTAGTGGGGTTAATCACTGCTTGAGTGCTTTCCATAGTAACTCCAGAATATACATTGAATTAATTTTAACATAAGAGTAGGATTTGATAATTGGTAAATGTAGATGATTTTTGTCATCATCAGGATATCTAAGATTTGAGGATTTACAGGATGGAAAACGCAGATGAACGCAGATGAACGCAGATAATTTGAATTTTCTGAATCAGGATATCCAGGATTTAAGGATTTACAGGATGGGGAGTTATTTGTTATTGTTCAGATTTTAATTGTCAGAATCAGGATTTATGATGATTGATTATCAATGAATATAATGTCATTCAGTGAATCTTAATAAATGAATATCATTAAACATCAAATTTTCAGAATATCAATAACCAATTTATCAAATAATTGAGGAAAATAGACATTACAGAAATTCTGTAAATCCTCAAATCCTGGACATCCTGATTATGACAAATACAGTAATAGAAAATAAGACAGAAATGCAACTGTTTACTCAATACTTGTCGGTTAAGCTCAAAACCATGAGATTGGGTAGGTTGGGTTGAGGAACGAAACCCAACATTTACAGGTGTTTGCTGGGTTTCACTTTGTTCAACCCAACCTACAAAAATCCTTAACCGAACAGTATTGACTGTTTACTAAGTCTTAGAAATCAAAACCACACGAAAACCCACTTCACTAAACTTAGTATCACGGAAGTATCTCCAACGTTCACCAGAACGACAGTTTCTAGCATTGAATAACCAAGAACCTCCACGAAGCAGTTTATTTTTTTTAACGTTATTAATCAAATAACTACCATCTATAGGTGCATTATTATAGTTATCTTCATAATCATCCAAACACCATTCCCATAGATTACCGTGCATATCATACAAACCAAAAGCATTAGGGGGAAAAGTACCTACATCTGTAGTTTGTTTACGATATAGACCTTTAGTAGCAGAACCATAAGGATAATTACCATCATAATTTACCAAATCTGGGGTAATACTTTCACCAAAATAAAAAGGTGTAGTCGTGCCGGCTCGACAAGCATACTCCCATTGTGCTTCACTGGGTAAAGTGTATTTTTTTCCTGTTTTTTTGCTTAACTTTTCACAAAAACCAACCGCATCATCCCAACTGACTCTTTCAACAGGACGGTTTTCACCTTTGAAGTCAGAAGGGTTACTTCCCATAATCGCTTGATATTGTTTTTGTGTTACTTCATATTTCCCCATGAAAAAACCAGAAACAGTCACTTGATGTTGTGGACTTTCATCGGAATCTCGTTTTGCTTCAGTTTCCGGTGAACCCATCATAAATTTTCCTCCTGGTATTTCCACCATTTCCAAAGTGACATTATTTCCCAAGTCTTCTGTAAAATATCTTGCGGAAGAGTTGCTTTTGTTAATGATATTTCCCGATGCGTCGGTGGTGACAACTTCAAAATTAAAAGTTTTAGCTGGATTTACAATTAACTTTGATGCTATAAATCCTAAAGTAGTGATACTACCAATAGCTAAACCTGTATTTTTGAGAAAATTACGACGGGTTGCAAGTGTCTCTGGAACTTCTAAATCTTTAAGAACTTCATCCGCAGATTGATAACGTTCATTAACATCAAATTTCAACAACTTATCTAAAACTATCCCCAGTTCCTTACTGACAGAATTAGATGAATATTTCCGCCAATCCTCCACCCATGCAAAACCATTTTTTGCCCAAAGTTCAAAAGGTGAATTTCCTGTTAATAGATGAAAACAAGTTACACCTAAAGCAAATAAATCACTAGCTGGATAAGCTTTACCTTCCTTAATTTGTTCATAAGGACTATAACCGTAAGAACCTATGGTTGTTCCAATTTGCGTGTGAACTGTAGATGTTAATTCTTTAGATGCTCCAAAATCAATTAACACCAATTTACCATCACTTTCTCGGCGCATGATATTCTGAGGTTTAATATCTCGATGAATTACATCACGCTCATGAATAAATTTTAAAACCGGTAATAAATCTAGTAATAATTCTTGAATTTGAGTTTCGTTATATGTTCCTTTTTGGGTTAATTCATTGAATAAATTTTCACCTTTAATAAACTGCTGCACTAAATACAGAAAACCGTTATCTTCAAAATAAGCAAACAGCGCAGGTATTTGGGGATGTTCACCTAAATCTTGTAAGAGTTTAGCTTCTGCGTTGAATAATTCAACCGCTTTTTTTAATGCGTAACTTCCTGATTGTTTGGGTGCAAATTGCTTGATAACACAAGTTTCATTCAGTTTCTGAGTATCTTCCGCTAAATAATTTCTACCAAAACCACCTTCAGTAGATAGCACCCGCAAAACCCGAAAGCGATTGATTAATAATGGTATTAAGGGAGTTCTGCAAGTTTGACAGAATTTGTTATCATCAGGGTTGATAGGTTGGTTACACTCTGGATTTAAGCAGCAGATCATAAACTGTGGCAAAAGACTGTATAAATTTTATAATATAACTTGATTGGTTATACTGTGTCCTATCTTTATATAGGAATCCTCTTTAATATTCGAGAAATTAATGATCACCCCCACAACTACAACTCCTAGCTTCATTATCGCCGGCTTTCATGCCCTATCTGACCCCATTAGAATTAAAGTCATAGAATTACTCCGTCACAGTGAACTATGTGTCTGTGACTTATGTGATACTTTAGAAATCAGTCAATCAAAGCTTTCTTTTCATCTTAAAAACCTTAAAGAAGCAAATCTCGTTAATGCCCGTCAAGAAGGACGCTGGATTTATTATAGTCTCAACTTACCTCAATTTCAGGTTTTAGAAGAGTATTTAGCCGATATTCACCGTAATTCTGTACTTTCTCCCCGTCGTTCTTGTTGTGAGTAAGCAACACTAGCAAAACCTCTTCCCAGTTTTCAGTACCCAATCCATCAATTTTTTTTGATTAATTTTTGTGTATTATGCTATCCTCGTACTTGACATATCAAATTTTTTTGAAATGATGAATACAAAGATATATTATCAAGCAGACAGGTAAAGTCAGTGAAAACAACGGCACAAAGATTAGTACTAGCGGTGGGAATGTTAGCATTAGCCAGCAGTTGTACCAGTACACCTGACACTTCCAGCAATATTCAGCAGTCACCACAAACTGCAACAGCCGCTACTTCCGGGACTGTATCAATCATTAAAATTGACGGTTCAAGTACAGTATATCCCATTACCCAGGCGATCGGCAAAGAATTTACAGCCAACGCCAAAAACAACGCCCAAGTACAAGTAAACATTTCCGGTACTGGGGGAGGGTTTGAAAAATTCTGTGATGGTAAAACAGATATAAATAATGCCTCTCGACCAATTTCTCAAGCGGAGATGGCAATGTGTAATAAGAATGGTATCAAATACATAGAATTACCCATTGCTTTCGATGCCTTAACCATTGCCGTACATCCGCAAAATGACTGGGCAAAAGATATTACCGTAGCAGAATTAAAAAAAATGTGGGAAGCTGCGGCCGAAGGAAAAATTACCAAATGGAATCAAATACGTAGTTCTTGGCCAGATCGTCCTCTGAATTTATACGGTGCTGGTAAAAAATCTGGTACATTTGACTACTTTACAGAAGCAATAATTGGTAAAGAAAAAGCCAGCCGTAACGACTACACAGCCAGCGAAGACGACGATGTTTTAGTAGAAGGCATCAACAAAGATCCCAACGCCTTGGGTTATTTTGGCTACGCATACTATGAAAAAAACCAAGATAAATTAAAAGTGGTAGCTGTTAATAACGGTAAAGGGGCAATTTTACCATCACAAGAAACAGTAGAAAAATCTAAATATCAACCACTGTCTAGACCTTTATTTATATATGTAAATATTTGGTCTAATCAAAACCAGGGAGATATTTATAAATTTGTAGATTTCTATTTACAAAAAGCACCAACAATAGTTAATTCTGTAGGTTCTGTACCTTTATCAGAGGAAGCCTACAAAATTGATTATGTGCATTTACATAACGGTAAAGCCGGAACAGTATTTGCTGGAAAATCACAATTTGATTTAAGTATTGGGGAATTATTGCGTAAACAAAAGGAATTTTAAAATGACAATTCGTGTAGGAATTAATGGCTTTGGCCGCATGGGACGTTTAGCAGTTCGCGCTGCTTGGAGTTGGCCAGAAATAGAATTTGTACATATAAATGAACTTAAAGGTGGTGCAGTAACAGCAGCGCATTTACTCAAATTTGATTCTGTACATGGAAAGTGGGAAAAAGAAGTTGAAGCTGTAGAAAACAGAGTATTTATTGATAATAAACCCTTAACTTTTAGTGAATATTCCCAACCTGGTGAAGTTCCTTGGGAAGAATTTGGAGTTGATATTGTTTTAGAATGTTCAGGAAAGTTTAGAAGTCCAGAAACTCTTAACCCTTATTTCAAAAGAGGTGTGCAAAAAGTAATTGTTGCAGCACCTGTAAAAGCAGGGGCGTTAAATATTGTTATGGGGGTAAATGATCACCTTTATGAAGCTGAAAAACATCATCTTTTAACCGCCGCTTCTTGTACTACCAACTGTTTAGCACCTGTCGTCAAAGTAATTCATGAAGGCTTAGGAATTAAGCATGGAATTATTACCACAATTCATGATAATACTAATACTCAAACTATTGTTGATGCACCTCATAAAGATTTGCGTCGGGCTAGGGCAACAAGTCTTTCATTAATTCCTACATCTACTGGTTCAGCTACAGCTATTGGTTTAATTTATCCAGAATTAAATGGTAAATTGAATGGTTTAGCTGTGCGTGTTCCTTTGTTGAATGCTTCCTTAACAGATTGTGTTTTTGAAGTTGTGAGACCCACAACAATAGCAGAAATTAATGGTTTATTGAAAGCAGCTTCCGAACAAGAACCATTAAAGGGAATTTTGGGTTATGAAGAACGTCCTTTAGTGTCAATTGACTATAAAGATGATCCTCGTTCTTCCATTATTGATGCCCTTTCTACGATGGTTGTTGATGAAACTCAGGTGAAAATTTTAGCTTGGTATGATAATGAATGGGGTTATGCTAACCGGATGGCGGAATTAGCTAAAAAAGTAGCTTTAAGTTTGCAGAAATAATGGTTTTTAAAGGGTGGGTTTCCTACCCTAAATATTTTTTCTCACGCAGAGACGCAGAGTCGCAGAGAGACAAAGAAAATTAGAGATTTTAATCATGGCTTCTACTACTGGTTCGGGTGCAAATTTAAGAAATTATGCTTTAGTTACCCTGGCTTATTGGGGGTTTACTGTTACTGATGGTGCTTTGCGGATGTTGGTTTTATTGTATTTCAATAAAATCGGTTATACACCTTTACAAATTGCGTTTTTATTTCTGTTTTATGAGGTTTTTGGAATTGTTACTAATTTTTTGGGCGGTTGGATAGGTTCGCAATTTGGATTGAAAGTTACTCTTTATAGTGGTATCGGTTTACAGGTTTTTTCTTTGGTAATGTTGTCTTTTTTAAATCCTGAGTGGGTGCAGTGGTTTGCAGTTTTTTATGTAATGGTAGCCCAGGCATTTTCAGGCATTGCTAAAGATTTAACTAAGATGAGTTCTAAAAGTGCTATTCGTTTGGTTGTTCCTCAAGATGCCCAGTCTTCTTTGTTTAAATGGGTGGCTGTTTTAACGGGTTCTAAAAATGCTTTAAAAGGCGTTGGTTTTTTTGTTGGTAGTGCTTTGTTATCTGTATTTGGTTTTGTCAATGCTTTGTTAATTATGGCAGGTGGACTATTTTTAATTATGTTCACTGGTTTATTATTACCCCAGGGTATGGGCAAAATTAAGAAGAAGGTTAAATTTAGTCAACTGTTTTCTAAAAGTCAGGAAATTAATATTTTATCTGCGGCTAGGTTCTTTCTATTTGGTTCGCGGGATGTGTGGTTTGTAGTGGGTTTACCTGTATTTTTACGTGAGGTTTTAGGTTGGTCTTTTTATCAAGTGGGTGGGTTTTTAGCTTGTTGGGTAATTGGCTATGGAATTGTGCAATTTTTAGCACCTAATTTATTACAAAAATTCGGTTCTGGTCGTCCACCGGAATCTCAAACTATCCAGTTTTGGACATTTACTTTAACTGCTGTTCCTTGTGCGATCGCTCTTGCTCTCCAAATCAATTTACCTGCTAATATAGTTATTATTAGTGGACTACTTTTATTTGGTGTGGTATTTGCCTTTAATTCCGCAGTTCATTCTTACCTGGTTTTGGCATTTACTGATGATGATAAAGTAGCCTTAAACGTTGGTTTCTATTATATGGCTAACTCCGGTGGTCGTCTTGCAGGTACAGTATTATCCGGTTTAGTTTATCAATTATTTGGTTTAGTTGGTTGTCTGTGGACATCAATGGTTTTTGTCTTAGCAGCAGCTTTAGTTTCTCTCAAGTTACCTAACCCCCAACCTAGTAAAAATATTGCTTGGAAAGGTGGAGATGGAGAATAGAAATTAAGTGACAGTTGACAGGTGACAGTTGACAGGTGACAGATGTTAATTTCCTTGAGTGTGTAATGTTGCTGTGAATTTATTAGAGTTTTGGAGGACTATATGAATCTACATCACGGAGACAATATAACTCCAATCAAGGCTAAAAGCAATCTCAGCTTTTTTGAAAAATACCTCACTGTTTGGGTGTTTATTTGTATCTTAGTAGGAATTGGTTTAGGTCGTTTATTTCCAGGTATTGCTGTCACACTTGACGCTATTAGTATTTATCAAGTTTCCATTCCTATTGCTATTTGTTTATTTTTCATGATGTACCCGATCATGGTGAAAATAGACTTTACCCAAGCTGTAAATGCCCTGCGTGCGCCAAAACCTGTAATTCTCACTTTAGTCATGAATTGGTTAATTAAACCATTCACAATGGTAGTATTTTCTCAGTTCTTTTTAGGTTGGTTATTTAAACCATTAATTACAGGTACAGAAATAATTAGAGGTAGTGAAATTAGTTTAGCTAATTCCTACATAGCTGGTACGATTTTATTAGGAATTGCGCCTTGTACCGCAATGGTTTTAATGTGGGGATATCTTGCCTATGGAAATCAAGGTCATACATTAGTAATGGTAGCAGTTAATTCTTTAACTATGCTATTTTTGTATGCACCGTTGGGGCGATGGTTACTAGCAGCAAATGATTTAACAGTACCTTGGCAAACTATTGTTTTATCGGTGTTAATTTATGTTGGTTTGCCTTTAGCAGCAGGAATGTATAGCCGTTATTGGATTTTTAAATATAAAGGTAGACAATGGTTTGAAAGACAATTTTTAAAATATCTTTCTCCTGTGGCAATTTCAGCTTTGTTAATTACTTTAGTTTTGCTATTTGCTTTCAAAGGAGAATTAATTGTTAAAAATCCTTTGCATATTTTATTAATAGCTGTTCCTTTGTTTATCCAAACTAATTTCATTTTTTTGATTAGTTATGTAGCCGCATTAAAATTAAATATATCCTATGAAGATGCAGCCCCAGCAGCTTTAATTGGTGCTAGTAATCATTTTGAAGTTGCGATAGCTACTGCTGTAATGTTATTTGGTTTAAATTCTGGTGCAGCACTAGCAACGGTGGTAGGGGTTTTAATTGAAGTTCCTGTAATGTTGATGTTGGTAGAATTTTGTAAACGTACAGCAGCACGGTTTCCCAGAGAACCAGAAAAAGCGACATTACCAGATCCGCGTTGTATTAATGTTTTTAGTGCTAATAATTAGTTGATCAAGATTTAGGAGAAAACAGGAGCATACCAATGAAAGAAAAAATAAACTTAGCCACTCCAAAAACTCTCTAAAACTCTCTTCACTTTGTGTCCTTTGCGTTCTTTGCGGTTCGTTATATAATTTTGTGCATCTTCATACAGAATTGGTATTAGATGTTATCAAACATATCAGGTTTGATTTTTCCAGTCTGTGTCTTCTGTGTTGGTTGTTTATCAATTAAAAAACCATGAAAAAAGTAATGTTTGTGTGTAATAAAAATTCCCGTCGTTCCCAAATGGCGGAAGGTTTTGCTAAGGTTTTAGGACGGGGTAAAATAGAAGTCTATAGTTCTGGTTTAGCAGCCAGTGAAGTAGATCCAATTACTGTACAAGTTATGTTAGAAGTGGGCATTGATATTAGTAGTCAAACTTCTAAACCTTTCACAAACTTTAACCCAGAAGATTTTGATACTGTGATTTCTTTATGTGGTTGTGGGGTAAATTTACCCCAGGAATGGTTATTAAGAAAAGTGTTTGCAGATTGGCAATTAGATGATCCTCAAGGTGAGAATATTGACACATTTCGGCGTATCAGAGATGAGGTAAAGGAAAGAGTTATTAAATTAATTGCCGATTTATCCTAGCATTCAGCTATCAGCAGTCAGCAATCAGCTAAAATTCCTCATCAATCCCAAATAATAGCTGATTACTGATGACTGATTACTTACTAATTTTGCATCCCTTCAGCAATTTTCTGCACAGTTTCAACTGTTAAATTCAAAGCCTGGGCAATTTGTTCCACAGTTAAATTTAAAGCTAATAATCTAGGAACAGCTTCTAATTTTGCTTCCAAGCTTCCTTCTTCACGTCCTTCTTCACGTCCTTCTTCACGTCCTTCTTCACGTCCTTCTTGATAAACCTTTGTTTGTTTCAAATCACTTAGACTAAACATAGCTTCCATCTCCTTTCTACTCATTCTAGGAAACTTGTAAACCAAGATAGTTTCTACCAATTCTAATAACTGTCGTTGTTTGTCATGATTGATTTCCTGCTTGGTTCTGTTGATTAACTCTTTAGCTGTGGTAATTGTTTTGTTTTCATCTTCGATGATTAATTTTATCGTAGCAATACCAATGGGTAAAGATGCACTTTCACCCAGTTCATCTAGATAAATTCGGCTGACACGCTGACTGGTGAAAAATTCACTGTAATGTTGAGTATCTGCTGTATCTAAATTGCGACTGGGATAAATAACAACCCCCCTCCAAGGATTTTGAGGTTGATATTGACGTAGGTATAAAAAAACTTCCGAGAATAAACGGTAATAAATTCGCGCATCGTCTTGAAACTGCACTTCCACGAAATAAATCGGGTTTTGTACATCTTGTTTTGGTAGAAAAACCCCATCTATGCGAAAAGCGGTTTGTTTAATTTCCACAGATGAGAATTTATAGGCCGCTGCGGTTTGTGTTTTCTGACCAATTAATTCAAAAAATATACTCGGAAACTCTTGAAAAAGTCGGTAAAATATGCTGTCAGTTTTCACTATGGATAATTGAGATTTGGGAAATTGCCACTGGGAAAATTTTACTTTTGCTAAGTAACTCAACCTGAAAAAACGTAATATCCATATCCCCAACTTCTTTAAGAAATCAGGGATATGTCCACTTTATACACTTCTATTTTACTTTTAATTATGTTGACCTACTTGTTGCTGATTTACCATCATTATTTATTCTCTCCCCAATCACCAATCACCAATCACCAGTCACCAATCACCATTATCCCACTTTGACGGCAAATACGACTTAGAAATTACGGTTCACCCCAATTCCTGAACGTATTAATTCTCATACATTATTCAGAGTAACAGCAGTTCAATCCATGAACCAACTAAAAACAACCTTTAAAATAAACCGTCCCATCCAAGGTTCGGGAGGTTCGGGAAACCACCCTTCATGGACTGGCTACATAAGTTCAGTATATATATCAGCGTAATTTGTGGTTTTCACCCCAGACTAGCGCAACCATGCTGGACTGACTGCTTATTTTCAATCAGTTGGTTCAAAAGGTTCAAACATAAGGTTCAAATATAAGGTTCAAACATTTAGTCCTTTATAATCCCATTCATTTGTAGTTATACGGAAGCAGCACCCAAAATGGCAAAAGTAGTAGGAATTGACTTAGGTACAACTAACTCTTGCGTAGCAGTGATGGAAGGTGGTAAACCCACTGTAATTGCTAACGCTGAAGGTTTTAGAACCACACCATCTGTTGTGGCGTTTGCGAAAAATGGTGATAATTTAGTAGGTCAAATCGCTAAACGTCAAGCGGTGATGAACCCCGAAAATACTTTTTATTCTGTAAAACGTTTCATCGGTCGCCGTTTTGACGAAGTTACCAACGAAGCTACAGAAGTTTCTTATAAAGTTCTCAGCAGCAGTGGTAACGTTAAACTAGATTCTCCCGGTGCTGGTAAGCAATTTGCACCAGAAGAAATTTCCGCTAAAGTTCTCCGCAAACTGGTAGAAGACGCTAGTAAATATCTGGGTGAAACCGTTACCCAAGCAGTTATCACCGTTCCTGCTTATTTCAACGACTCCCAACGTCAAGCAACCAAAGACGCTGGTAAAATCGCTGGTATTGAAGTATTACGGATTATCAACGAACCTACCGCCGCTTCTCTAGCTTACGGTTTTGATAAAAAGAGCAACGAAACCATCCTGGTATTTGACTTAGGTGGTGGTACATTCGACGTATCTGTATTAGAAGTTGGTGATGGTGTATTTGAAGTATTAGCAACCTCTGGTGATACCCACTTGGGTGGTGACGACTTCGATAAAAAAATAGTTGACTTCTTAGCAGAACAATTCAAAAAAGCAGAAGGTATTGACCTCCGCAAAGATAAACAAGCTTTACAACGTCTGACTGAAGCTGCGGAAAAAGCCAAAATTGAACTATCCAGCGTTACCCAAGCGGAAATTAACCTTCCCTTCATTACCGCTACCCAGGATGGTCCAAAACACCTGGATACTACTTTAACTCGTGCAACTTTTGAAGAACTTTGTTCCGATTTAATTGACCGTTGTCGCATTCCTGTAGAAAATGCTCTCAGAGATGCTAAGTTAAACAAGAGCAATATTGATGAAGTTGTTTTAGTTGGTGGTTCTACTCGTATTCCCGCAGTTCAGGAAGTAGTAAAACGGGTGTTGGGTAAAGACCCTAACCAAAGCGTTAACCCTGATGAAGTGGTAGCTGTGGGTGCTGCTATTCAAGCGGGTGTGCTTGCTGGTGACGTTACAGGTATCTTGTTGTTAGACGTAACTCCTCTATCCTTGGGTGTGGAAACCTTGGGTGGAGTGATGACCAAGATTATTCCTCGTAACACAACTATTCCTACCAAAAAATCTGAGGTATTCTCCACTGCGGTTGATGGTCAAACCAACGTAGAAATTCATGTTCTGCAAGGTGAACGGGAGTTTGCTAACGATAACAAGAGTTTGGGAACTTTCCGCTTAGATGGTATTCCTCCTGCTCCCCGTGGTGTACCTCAAATTGAAGTTACCTTTGACATTGATGCTAACGGTATCCTCAACGTTACTGCAAAAGATAAGGGAACTGGTAAGGAACAATCTATCAGCATTACTGGTGCTTCCACCTTGGATAAAAATGATGTGGAACGCATGGTACAGGAAGCTGAACGCAACGCATCTGCGGACAAAGAACGTCGTGAGAAAATTGAACGCAAGAACCAAGCTGACTCTTTAGCTTACCAAGCTGAGAAGCAATTGGAAGAATTAGGTGATAAGGTTCCAGAAGCTGATAAAACCAAGGTTCAAGCTTTGGTGAAAGATTTGCGGGAAGCAGTAGCTAAGGAAGATGATGAGCAAATCAAGAAACTCACACCAGAATTGCAACAAGCGTTGTTTGCAGTAGGTAGCAATATCTATCAACAAGCTGGTGGTGGTGCTGCTCCTGGTGCTGAAGGTCCCGGTGCTGGTGGTGGTTCTACTCCTCCTTCCGGTGGTGGTGATGATGTGATTGATGCTGATTTTACTGAGAGTAAGTAAGCGGTGATTGGTGATTGGTGATTGGTGATTGGTGATTGGTGATTGGTGATTGGGAAGAATACAAATAACTCCAATCTAAAATCTAAAATCTAAAATCTAAAATTTTTTCCCAGTCACCAGTCACCAGTCCCCAGTCCCCAATCTTCTGGTTCATAACCGGAGGATATTTTTTCTATTGCTTTATCAATTAAATCTAAACCTTGTTGCACGGTTTCTACTAAACTTAATTGTCCGCGCAGGTCTGCTGCACCCGTGAAACCTTTAGCATACCAGGTGAGATGTTTACGGGCTTGACGAACTCCGCGATCGCCTTTATACTCCCATAAAGCATAAAGATGTTCTCTGGCACATTGTAAACGTTCTATGGGTGTGGGCGCTGGTAATAATTCCCCAGTCTTTAAGAAATGGTCAACTTCACCGACTAAAAACGGATAACCCAAAGTTCCACGGGAACACATCACCCCATCTGCACCGGTTTCTTCTAAACATCTTACCGCCGCTTCAACTGAGAAAATATCCCCATTTCCAATTACAGGAATAGATAAGATTTCTTTTACCTTGGCTATCCATTCCCAACGAGCGTTACCATTGTAACCTTGAGCGCGGGTTCTACCATGCACGGTAATCATTTTTGCACCCGCATCTTCCATTCTTTTAGCAAAGTCAAGAATGGTAATTTCTTTATCATTCCAACCAATGCGGGTTTTCACGGTTACGGGAACATCAACAGCTTTCACAACTTCCCGCACAATAGCTTCAGCTACTTCCGGTTGTCTTAATAAGGAAGAACCACCACCATTTTTAGTGATTTTATTAACTGGACAACCCATATTAATATCAACAGTATCCGCACCTTCTGCTACTGCTTTAACTGCTGCTTCGGCTAAAAAATCAGGACGACAATCAAATAACTGAATACTAATAGGGCGTTCGTTGGGGTCTACCTCCATAATTTTTGGTAGTTGTTTGACATAATGCAACCCCGTGGCGTTTACCATTTCCGTATACATCATTGAATCTGGTGCATAACGCCGCACTAAACGCCGAAATACCAAATCTGTCACCCCGGATAATGGTGATTGTAACACCCGGCTTTTGACTTCAAATGAGCCGATTTTTAAAGGTTGGGAAAGTCGAGCTTGAAGAGTGGGGGACAGTGAAAGCATAAGAATAATTCAATAAATTCAATCAATTAAATGAAGTATAATGACTAGAAACAAAGTACATACAGAAAAGTCAAGTACCTTCAAAACGTCTTCGATCCTGCCTTTTGCCTCTTGCCTATTACTTACATTCTAGCTGTAAAGCTGCTTCAACTCTTTGATATTCTGTCATTGCTTTGGATAATTTTGATGGGGCTTCTGCTAAGTTTTTATTACGACCAGAATCTTCTAAATCTTTACAAAATTCAGATAAAGTCTTAGCACCGACAATAGCACTACTAGATTTGAGAGCATGAGCTTCTAATTGTAGTGTTTTTGCGTCTCCTTGAGTAATAGCATCCTGAATCGACTGCAAACGCTGAGGCGTATCCTCCAAATAACATTGTATTATTTCTATAAATTGTTCTGCGTCATTATTGCAAATAATGTCTTTCAGTTCTTTTAAAGCCGAAGCATCAAGTATATTATTAGGCATATTTTCAACAATTTCAATATTACTCACACCTTGTTTTTGACAATTACGTAAAGCGTTTGTTAAATCATCAATTCTAATTGGTTTTGTAGTGTAGTCATTCATCCCCGCTGCCAGGCATTTTTCCCGATCTCCTTGCATAGCATTAGCAGTTATCATACCCAGAGACTGACATTGTAACATCAAGGCTTGGCGATTGATGATATTATCGTCAACTATTAGCACTCGTTTATTAGCAATTAATTCTTGGTTATAAAGATAAGTTTGTACATTAATTTATCCAAACTATTTATTTTTATATAGAAAAATATACCAAATTAGTAATTCTTACAAGAAAAATTATGGTTAAGTTTTGTATTATTCGATCACCGTAGATCCGAAACGATACCCTTTACCGTAAACGGTGTGAATTAGTGCAGATTCTCCACCTATCTCAATCTTACGACGTAACAGGCGAATTAAGGCAGCAATGACATTACTTTCTGGTTGTTCGTCATCTGTCCACAAATGTTGCATAATTTGGCTGTGTGTAAGTAACTGTCCTGCATTTTCCATAAAATATTTGAGTAGATGGCTTTCTTTTTGCGATAGCTCAATTATTCTCCCTTGACGATAGGCTATCTGATTTTCTACATCCAGTTCTAAATCAGCTACTACTAAGCGTCCGACTGTGGTACTGTAAGCATCAAAACTAGAACGACGTAACAAAGCACGGACTCTTGCTAGTAACTCCCGCAGTTCAAAAGGTTTAACTAAATAATCATCTGCACCTGCATCTAAACCTTGCACCCGATCATCTAAGGTATCTTTAGCGGTGAGAAATAGTACAGGGGTAGTTTTACCTTGAGTGCGTAATTCTTGACAAATTTCTAAGCCTGTTTTTCCTGGCAACATCCAATCTAAAATTAATAAGTCATAGGTTTTAGTTTGTGCCAGTTGTCTGCCGCTTATTCCTTCATAAGCAGCATCCACAGTATAACCTTCACGAGTTAAGACACGACTCAAGGGATCTGTGAGTTCGATTTCATCATCAACTAATAAAATTCTCATGTTGCTTGTGGTGAGATAATAAACCGCAAAGACAAAGATATCAAAAAAAATAATGCTGACTGTCGCACTACCAAAAGGGGAATTACTTAAAAATAGCATCCGCTTGCTGCAATCTGCGGGATTGGACTTTAGTGGTTTTTTAGATGCTGGAAACCGCCAACTACAAATTCCTGATGCTAGTGGACAAGCTAAAGGTCTGTTAGTACGAGCGCAAGATGTACCTGTTTATGTGGAATATGGTCAGGCGCAATTGGGTATTGTGGGTTATGATGTGCTACGAGAGAAAAAACCGCAGGTTGGACAATTAGTTGATTTGCAATTTGGTTATTGTCGGATGTCTGTGGCGGTAAAAGCTTCTAGTTCTTACAAATCTCCTTTAGACTTACCTGCTCATGGTCGAGTTGCTTCTAAATATGTTAATTGTGCGCGGGAGTATTTTCAAAGTTTAGATTTACCGATTGAAATAGTTCCTTTGTATGGTTCGGTGGAATTAGGACCGATTACGGGTATGTCTGAAGCTATTGTCGATATAGTTTCTACAGGACGAACTTTGCGGGAAAATGGTTTAGTGGAAATTGCGACTTTGTATGAAAGTACGGCGAGGTTAATTGTTCATCCTTTGAGCTATCGTTTGAATATGGGTAATTTACACAAAGTGGTGGAACAGCTAAGAGTTAATAATTGATAATTGATAATTGACAATTGACAATTGTTTTATTCAAGGTTTAAAACCTCCCCTTGAAAGGTGTAAAAACCCAAAATTCTGCTTTTTCAATCCTCTTCCTTTCAGGGAGAGGTGATTGTCATATCATGTCGTGAGGATAGTTGACAGGTGACAGTTTTAGACAGTGGGTAAGTTTTAATTTTTAAGCTGTTGTGCAAGATTTTTTAATTTTTACCCTCAAAACTCTTGCATTGTTTGAAAGTCAAAATAGCTCAAATTCTTTAACTGTAATGTTTTCCCATTTATTCAGCAAACCCTATTTTACTAACAGCGATCGCTACTTTCCTCGCAAGCATCACATACTCCCTGAACTGTAACCTCGTAGGTTTTTCCCTGCAAACCAGGACGGAGATTTTTTAACTCAATACATTGAAATGTATCCCAAGCTATATCTTCAATAGCACCGCAAGACTGACAGCAAAAGTGATGATGGGGTTGAACATTAGCATCATAACGAGATACCCCCTCTTGCAATAATACTTCCCTCACCAGTCCCACTTCTCTGAGTGCTTGTAGAGAACTATATATAGTGGCCTGGGATGAAACAGGAAAATCTTTATTTAAATCAGTCAGTATTTGCTCAACAGTTGGGTGATCTGTGCGAGATAACAAATTTGCATAGACCGCAAAGCGCTGAGGTGTCACCCGCAAACCCTTGGATTTTAAGGTTTGAATAATTGCGTTTGCTTTTTCCTGCATAACTATTGCCGTATTTATAGAGATTTAACCCTAATTATAGTTTAGCACATTAATGAATTAATAGTATATGTTACTTTTTATAAAAATTAAGTATTTATAACTATTGAATTTTTATTAAATCAGAATTATTCTGAGATAGAGACAAAAAGCAAACACAATTTCACACATCAAAACATCAAGAGGTCAACATGGCTGTAATCGAAACCGTTCCTAACGTTGTCTTTAAAACCCGTGTTCGTGATGAGTCCATTGGTGGACCCAACCCCTTCCGTTGGCAAGATCGCACCACTGAAGAACTGTTTGCTGGTAAGCGTGTAGTAGTATTTTCATTACCTGGTGCGTTTACTCCCACTTGTTCCACCTCCCACCTACCTCGCTACGAAGCACTCTATAACGAATTTAAAGCTTTGGGAGTTGATGAAATAATTTGTATATCTGTAAATGATGCCTTTGTGATGTTCCAATGGGGTAAACAACAAGGTGCGAACAATGTCTTCTTGTTACCCGATGGCAATGGCGAATTTACCCGGAAAATGGGAATGTTAGTAGATAAAGCTAACTTGGGCTTTGGAATGCGGTCTTGGCGCTACTCAATGGTAGTTAATAACTGCAAAATTGAAAAAATGTTTATTGAACCTGGTTTTGATGATAATTGTCCCACCGATCCTTTTGAAGTGTCAGATGCAGACACCATGTTAAATTACCTCAAAAGTGTGAAATAGTTGATTGGTAATTGGTGATTGGTAATTGGTGATTGGGAAAAATAACTAATGACTAATAACTAATCACTAATGATTAATCAATAAAATCCCAAATCTAAAATCTAAAATTGTTATGACCTACGAATTTGACTTATTTGTAATTGGTGCTGGTTCTGGTGGTATTGCGACTGCAAGAAGGGCGGCGGAATATGGTGCGAAAGTAGGAATTGCCGAGTTTGATAGACTGGGTGGAACTTGTGTAAACCGTGGTTGTGTGCCTAAAAAACTCATGGTTTATGCTTCTCATTTTCCCGAATTATTTACTGATGCTGTAGGCTATGGTTGGAGTGCTGTTAAAAGTTCTCTAGATTGGGAAAAGATGATTACCGCAGTTAATAATGAGGTAGATCGTCTGAATGGAATTTATCAAAAAATGTTGGATAATTCCCAAGTTGAGATTTTACAAGGATATGGAAAATTAATTGATAACCATACAATTGTAGTAGGTGAAAGAACAGTTACAGCAGATAAAATATTAATTGCTGTGGGTGGAAAGCCAACAAAACCGGATATTCCTGGAATTGAAAATGCTATTACATCTGATGAGATCTTTCACCTGAAAACACAACCAAAAAGGATGGTGATTTTAGGTGGTGGTTATATTGGTTCAGAATTTGCTTGTATCATGAATGGACTGGGAACAGAAGTTACCCAGATCACTCGTGCGGATATGATTTTGCGTGGGTTTGATGATGATTTGCGAAGTGAAATTCAACAAGGAATGACAAACCACGGGGTAAAAATTCTCAATCACACTCAAATAATTGGCTTTGAAAAAGACGCAGAAGGAATCAAAGTCAAAGTTCGCAAAGATGGCGAGTCTGAGGATACTGTGGTTGTGGATGCGGTGAGTTTAGCGGCGTTAGGAAGGAAACCAAATACTCAAAACTTGGGTTTAGAAAATACCAAAATTCAACTCAAAAATGGAGCAATTGTAGTTGATAAATATAGCCGTACAGACGAAGAAACTATCTATGCAGTGGGGGATTGTACGGATAATATTAACTTAACACCCGTAGCAATTAATGAAGGTAGAGCTTTTGCTGATACGGTATTTGGTGGTAAGTCTCGCACCATGAGTTATGAAAACGTTCCCACAGCGATTTTTACCACACCAGAAGCGGCTACAGTGGGTTTAACTGAAGCAGAAGCGCGAGAAAAATATGGTGATGCAGTGAAAATTTATCGCTCTCGTTTCCGTCCCATGTATTATACTTTAGCGGGTAAAGAAGAAAAAACCATGATGAAATTAGTGGTTGATCAAAATACTGATAAGGTATTAGGGGCGCAGATGGTAGGAACAAATGCGGCGGAAATTATTCAAGGAGTGGCGATCGCCATTAAAATGGGTGCAACCAAAGCTAACTTTGATGCTACAGTCGGTATTCATCCGAGTTCAGCGGAAGAGTTTGTTACCATGAGATAATGTCAGTTGTCAGTTATCACTGATAACTGATAACTGATAATTGATAGCTGATAATTGATAACATGAGCATCTATCCAAATAAAAAGAAATCTCCAGAAAAATCCCGCCAAAATCAAAATGACTGGCGGTTATTTTTGCGTTTATTACCCTATGCTCGCCGTAGCGTGGGTTTATTAGTAGTATCAATGTTTTTGCTCATACCTCTTGGTATTGCTAACTCTGTTCAACCGTTATTAATTGGACAAGCAATATCTTTAATTCGTCAAGAACCCAGTGTTTATGAATTTATCAAAAATCGTTCTTTATATGAAGGTTTAACTATCATTCAAGGATTATTCTTGATAACAATTATTATCAAGTTATTGCTGACAGGATATCAGGGTTATTTAGTACAGAAATTAGGACAGAAAATAACAGCAGAAATTCGTAAAGACTTATTTCATCATGTGACATCATTAGCAGTTAAATATTTTGATCGCACACCCGTAGGTAAACTAATTACTAGACTAACCAGCGATGTTGAAAGTTTAGGAGATGTCTTTGCTACTGGTGCTGTCGGAATTTTTGCTGATTTATTTTCTATGTTGCTAATTATTGGTTTTATGTTTTCTATCCAATGGCAACTAGCGATTCTATTACTACTTATATTGCTACCAATTTCCTGCTTAATTATTTACTTTCAAAAACAATATCGTCAAGCCAACTATAAAACTAGAGAAGAACTATCAAAACTCAATTCACAACTACAAGAAAATATTGTTGGTGTAAATGTAGTACAGTTATTTCGCCGAGAAAAATTTAACGCAGAATTATTTAGAGAGACTAATAAAAAATATGTTGCAGAAGTTGATACTAGCATTTGGTATGATTCTGCTGTTTCCTCTACTTTAGAATGGGTTAGTTTAATTGCTATTGCTGGTGTATTGTGGGTAGGCAGTTTACTAATTTTAAGGGATAATCTCAGCTTTGGTATTTTATCTGCATTTGTTTTATATGGGCAAAAATTATTTTTTCCTCTGCAAAACTTTGCTGAGAAATTTACAACTATTCAAGCTGGTTTTACTGCTATTGAAAGAGTTATTGGTATTTTAGATGAACCAGTAGAAATCAAAGATAAAAGTAACCCTCGGTTATCAATTTTAGATAATCAATTTGGTTATATAGATGAGATAATTAGAGATTTAGAAGCACAGAATTTTAACACTGCACCAGAATTAGGAGAAATTAGATTTGAAAACGTCTGGTTTGCTTACAAAGATGATGATTATGTCATTAAAAATCTAGACTTTATCATTCATCCAGGGGAAAAAATAGCTTTAGTCGGACCTACTGGGGCGGGTAAAAGTTCAATTATCAGGCTGTTATGTCGGCTTTATGAACCAACAAAAGGACGTATTTTGATTGATGGTATTGATATTCGGGAAATACCACAAGCAGAACTGCGGCGTTATATGGCGGTAATTTTGCAAGAGGCTTTTTTGTTTGCTGGTGATGTGAAAAGTAATATTACTTTAGGGGATAGTTACACCTTGGAAGAAATTGAACAAGCAGCACAAAAAACGAATGTTGCTGATTTTATTCAGCAATTACCTCAAGGATATGATACCCAATTAAGAGAAAGAGGAACAAATATTTCTAGTGGAGAAAAACAGCTTTTAGCCTTTGCGCGGGCTGCTATTCGTAACCCGCAAATTTTGGTATTAGATGAAGCTACAGCTAATTTAGATGTGGGAACAGAAGCGTTAATTCAACAAGCATTAAATCAACTTTTAATCAAACGCACGGCAATTATTATTGCTCACCGTTTGTCAACTATTAGGAATGTAGACCGAATTTTTGTATTGAAGCGGGGAGAATTAATTGAACAAGGAAGTCACGAACAATTAATAGCACAAGGTGGACTTTATTCAACTTTGCATAATTTACAAATGTTGGGAACTTAGACGGTAATTGATAATTGATAATTGACAATTTAAGAAGACAAGAGAAAAATTTTTCTACTGAGAAAATTGTCAATTATCCATTGTTAATTGTCCATTGTTGAAACCATTTCAAATTCTAACTGATGACTTTTGAGAAAATCATGAGTGAAATGATCTACCACATTTGTATCACTTAACTCTAAATTATAAAAGTCTACAAAATCATGATCAAAATATGGTCCTGCGTGCCAAGTTCCAACTTCTAATTTAATAAAACAATTTCCAGGAATACGAAAAGCAGCAAGTTTTTCTAATACAGGTTTGTTAATGTCGTTTTTAGGTGGACAAACTGCCATAAACCAATTTTTTCCTTCTAAAGAACCTAAACATTGAGTACATTGGGTATGACGGGTAATTTTATGAAACTTTGTTCCTTTATTGTGCAAACGCATAATATAAAAACGAGGAATACCGTTTTGTAAATTTAATTGTGCGTCTTCTGAATCAAAAGATTTCCCATCTTTGCTGGCAAATATTACTTGTCCATAGGGTTGAAAGTTTTCTGGTGTGATCAATTCTGCTTTTAATTGTTTTAATGTTGAAGATGTAGTCATAAAAAATCCTGCAACAATCCTATTTATCCTATATCCTATATAAATTATAGTTTATTTTATGTGAGTGAAGTACACAAGGGCGGGCAGGATGCCCACCCCACAAGATTGATAATATATTGGTAAATAATATTAACAGTTACCAGTCTAGTTCATGAGGAATTATTGATTTAGGAATAATCTAACCTTGTTTTTCTTTAACAAATTTTGACACGAGAAAAGAATAAGTGCATCTGCCAAATTAACCAAGATTTTACCCGCCAAGCTGCCATTGACTGGTTTTCTGTAGATGATGATGAGGATAATTTGAGGTTGTTTGGTTCATAGTGTAACCATTTAGCTGGTAGGTGTCCCATCGGTGTCATTGGAGATAATTGAAAAGTTAAATCTTCATAATCTAACCATTTTCCATCTTTGCGCCAACCCAGGCGATCGCCTAATTTCTTTTCTGTTTCATAGTCTATTTGACCACCCATTTCACTCCAGATTGTTTGTTGAATTTTAAACCCAAAATAACCATAACTGTATTGTTCCCAAAGTCGGTCAATAATATGCAGGTCTTGACAAGGAAAGTTCTCAATATCTTCTTGATAAACTTCATTCCAGTAATTTTTTTGCATAACTTTAAGCATTAATTTAGCAGTTTCAATATCTGCTTCTTGCCATTTATTTTCTGCCAGCAGATCCCGCAATTTTGTATAGTCAATATTTTGATTTATCAAAAATTCTGGTTGGGAACTAATCTGATTATTAGCTACTTCCATTAATTCTGTCTTTTGAGTCGTAACTAGAGATGATGTAGAGACAAGATTTACTTCTGCTTTGTCTAGAGTTTGGATTTGTTGAGATATTTGTTGAGATATATAATTTGAGATTAAATCAATACCTTGACCCAAGAATAAGCCATTTTCACTGGTATCAAAATTTGGGCTTTGCCAATTTAATAATTGAGATTGAATTAAAACATCTTTTAATCGAGAATTTTTCTCATAACTTTTTACCATAAAATCAAGAAAAGTTTGAGAAAAGGCTTCATTGTCTTCGGTTGTAAATAAATTGGACTGATAATTTAAAATATTTTCCCCTAGATTTTTAATATCTCCCACAGTTGCATAAAAATATTCATCTACTTTCATCACTTCATCTATTAAAGATTGAAAAGGACTAAAATAATCTTGAATAGAATCTTCAAAATTAATGGCATTATGGGCAAGTTTAGCTATTTCTTGACGAATTTTATAAGCTTTTTGTTGATACTCGTAGATTTCTTGATATACTGCTAAATCTTTAACTATTTGTTGTACAATTTTTCTTTGATTCTTAGTGTCTTCTGCCAGTTTACTAATACCTTCACTAATTAATTTAATTTTCTCTAAAGTTAATAAATAAGCATTACTCAAGATGATAACAGCTTTAAAATTTTCTTTTTTCTCCCATCTGAGTTCATTTAAGATCCGCGGATTTTGTTGATTTTTTAGTTCTAATTTACTTCGGGCATCTTCGAGATTTCTGATTTCTAAATATTTTGCTTGAAATAATTTCTTTAAATTATCCATCAACGTTAACAAAAAACCCTGATAACTTTCCTGATAATTTTCCAGAAAATCAATAATCTGATTATAATCTATGATAAATAATTGAATTTCTGCTAAAATTTCCCCTTGAGTAATTGCTGTTTTACGTTTAATTATTCCAGCAATATAATGATAACGAACACCTTCTTTAATTAATTTTTGACGGTCACGAATTTTCTTTTGTAGTGTTTTTACAGCAGGATTTTTTAGAACTGGTAATTGATAGGTTCTTTCATAAATTTTGATGCTTTTATAATTAATAAATTGTTTTGGCTTTTGGGTGAGCATAAGTTTTATTTTCAGTTATTTTCCAAATTTACAGCAGTTTCCAAAGAGATAAATTAGACATTTAGCGGGCAAGATGCCTGTTCCACTTACTTATACAAATTAAATGCACAACAGCTTATCTTGATGAAGTAGTTAGAGAAATTGATTTTTGGCGCTTATAATCTGCAATTGGTAAGAGTTGCCAATGATTATTTTCTGTAAGTTCTAGTACCCATTGATGATAAGCAAATAAACTTTCTCGATGTCCCACACTAATAAAAGTTGTGTTTGTAGCTTGTAATTGAGAATATAAATTTTCTTCGTTTTTTAAATCTAAAGCACTGGTCGCTTCATCTAAAATAGTAAAGCTAGGCAAAGAAATTAATAATCTAGCAAAAGCTAAACGTTGCTGTTCTCCTAATGATAAAATATTCTCCCAAGCCACTTCTGTATCAAAACTCTTGACGCGGGTGAGCAGGTTTTGTAAATTCACTTGATGCAGAATTTCTTCTAGTTGGCGATCGCTCATTTCCCGATCTGGATGCGGATAAAGTAGTTGTTGACGTAGAGTTCCTAAAATTATATAAGGACGTTGGGGAAGAAATAACATTTCCTTTAATGCAGGTCTAACTAACCTACCACTTCCTGCATTCCATAAACCTGCGATCGCTCTCAACAAAGAACTTTTACCCCTACCACTAGCACCAACTATTAATAACCCTTCTCCTGGGGGAACAGATAATGATAAATCTTCAACTATCACTTGTTCATAATTGGGTGTTTTTAAAGTAAAATCCTCAAACCCTAAACGGGGTTCTTCTAGGACTTTAATAGTACCAAAAGTACCCAAATTCTCAGGTTTTTTGCTTACCGATGCTAACGCATCTGAAAATTCCGCTAACCTTTGGACATAACTAGAAAATCTGCCTGAGTTACCAAATTCAGCTATTAATACACCTAAAGCATTGGAAAACATAAAGCTACAAAATGTAGCTTGGCTAATTTCTCCATAATTAATCTGATCTTGAATAAATAAAGGTGTCAGCGTAAACATAGAAAATAAACTAATTGCTGACTGATAAGCACTGTTAAAAATATCTTGCCCTCTTTCCCAATTTAGCCTCCGTTCTGAATTTTTCAGCACATTCTCAAATCTACGTTTAATAATATTTAATTCTTCGGTTTCTCCTTGGAAAAAAGCAATTGATTCCGCATGATTTCTCACATGAGTTAGACAATAATTAAAATCGGCTTTAAATGCTAGTTCTTCTCGATTAATTTTCGCTAATTCTTGACTTAAAAAAATCGCCAATATATTACCGACAATTGTATAAACGATGAGATAAATTGCCACTTGTGAAGAAATAGTCCAAAGAATGATTACAGCAGCAATCATATCCATGAATTTTTCTATAAAAGTAGTGGAAAATCTCAACGCATTGATGGTAATAGGTTCAATTTCTTGGGCTATGCGTTGATCTGGATTAGTAATTTTAGACTTAAAATTGATTTTATAATAGGCTTGATTGCTCAAATATTTAGTTAAAATATGATTATTCAACCACTTGTACCAATCCATAGCTATTTTCTTTCTAATATATTTAGAAAATGCTACTAAAAGTACAGTGACAACGATAAATAGAACAGATATCCATAATGTACCTAGATACTTTTCTAGGTTTTTCTCTTCAATGACGATATCAAAAACGTAACGATTCCAGAAGCTACTAAGACTATTGATACCCACAACGGAAGTGATTAATATCAGCAACAGAATAAACATTCCCCATGAATAAATCACTTCAGAAAATGCTCTTGTTCCTAACTCTGTTGGATACCAATAAGGACCAGCGACTAATTTCAAATCCCGCCAAAGTTGTATAGCAGTGGCAAAAGGATTAAATGGTGTTTGATCAGTAACGCTACGAGTTTGCATAATTTCGATATTTATATCTATTACTTATCTATTACTTTGATTTTTACCAGTTAGAAGAATTTCTGCGATCGCCTGAGAAATTAAAAAATGTGGTGCAAATATTTCTAACCAGAAAAATTCCCCAACTGGATTAATTTCCAGAAAAACATAATCTCCATCAGGTGTGACAATCATATCAATTGCTCCATAGTTTAAACCAAATTCAGCCATCAATTGCAGTAGTTTTTTCTCAATATCTGGCGGTAAATCATAAGCTTGCCAAGCGTCTTTTAATGCTCTCCCTTGTTTACGCCAATCATAGGTAGCTCCTGCACAACTTTGAGAATTTACTGCTGCTGTAAATACGCGCTGTCCCACAATAGTTATCCGCAACTCTAGCGCCTTGGGTACGTTTTCTTGAAACGTCATCGGACAAAAACGCAGTCCTTCCAGATTTTCTAAATCCTCATCTTTAACTGGACTTGTAAACACAAAAAACTGTTCTCCCTGTTCGCCAAAAATTGCAAAGGAAGAAAGCATTTTTGTTACTATACCTTGTTGATGACATTCAGCGGCAAATTGTTTAACTGCTTCTGGGTTGTTAGTCGTCAGAGTGCGTGGGGTAAGCAGTCCTATTTTTCGTGCTATTTGTAGCTGTAGTTGTTTATGATGAGTTCTTTCTACATTGAACATCAAATCAAAATGAAAGCCAGGAAGACTAGCAATCATAGCTCGAACAGTAGCGCGAGATTCGTTAATTGATGCTTCTCTATATTGCTGATCCATCGTGTTGGGAATTTTTGCCCCATAGCGCATCCTGCGATACCAAACCGCAGCAACTTCACTCACATCCAGTTGCTTTTCCCCATCAGTGATCATTACCCGTTCTATATCACCTTGATAAATATCTAATTTGATTTCTGTAGGATATCTGTCAGTATCAAACCGAAATGCTGTTTCTCCTTGATCTTCAATTGCTTTGATCACTAAAGGAATACTTTCATTGTCGTTGCTATATGTGACTATTAAAATTGTCATAAATAAAATATATGTTTTTAATTAAACTTGGTATGAGTTGCTAGTTAGGCTAACTGTCTGAATCAGGATGTCCAGGATTAAAGGATGAACACGATGAAAACAGGGATTTCATCACCTATTACCAATTACCAATTACCAGCCTCAACTAGAGAACTATTGAGTTGTTAGTAATTATAAAACTAGAGTATCAGCGATCGCCTTAGCAATAGGCAAATCCAAATCTTTTTCTAGCATTCCCCATTCACCTATAGGATTAATCTCTAAAAATATATATTCTCCTGATGGTGTAACAATCAAATCTAACGCTCCAAACAACAGCCCCAATTTATCCATAAAGATTTGCAAATGACGCAGCACTTGTTCAGGAAGATCATAGTGTTGCCATACACCAACATCAACACCAGGTTTACGCCAATCTACTTTAGATGTGTCATAAACACTGGCATCTAACGCACCAACAAATACTTTACCATTGACATACACCACCCGCAATTCCCACTGTTTAGGAATTTGCTCTTGAAACACCATCGGACAGTAACGCAGTGACTCCGCATTTTCTAAGTCTGACTCTTTAACCACGCTGGTATAAAGAAAGAAAGAAGTAGATTCCATAGTCTGGGATAAAGGAGTTAATAACTTACTCACCATCTTACCTTTGACTTGATGGAAAAACTCTCTTGCAGCTTCAGCTTTGTTAGTAACGAGAGTCTGAGGAATGACAAAACCTACCTCAGTAGCAACCCGCAGTTGGTGCAACTTATCATTGGCAGCATTTATACATTCTAAATTATCTACCCAATGCGCTTTCCGCAAACTATCCCAGAAACCATTTAAGGTGGCTTGTGATTCTCTTATACAAGCTTCTCGAAACTTAGGAGCTAAGTCTGCACTTAGTTTTGGTTTCCATATTCGCCGCAACCACACCGCTTGTACTTGTTCTGTACTGATAGAATAGCCGCCATATTCTATAGTGTGATAGATTTTGTTGTTATCAAAATGTGCTGTTAATTGTACTTCAAGCGGAAACCTATCAGTATCTAAACGAAATGGTTGCACCCCTTTTTTTAACAATGCTTCAGCCACTCTATCTATTGTGAAAAAATCACCACTGTGAGTAATTAATAAAACAATGTCACGAGACAGGTGCATAAAAACTTTTTGAATTGAAGTTTGATTAACTATGGTTTGCTAAAAAATTCTTTCCATTAGGGCTTAGGAGTCAGGATTTACAGCATATTTCATACCAGTGAGGTACAAACTCAAATCATAAAACCCTTGTGGAACAGACATCCTGCCTGTTAACCTTGTACCTCATTTACCTCGAAACTGCTGTAAGAGGTAGAAGGTAAATATTTCTCCCCATCTTCCCATCTCCCCATCTCTACTGTCACCTGTCACCTGTCACCTGTCACCTGCTATAAATCCCCGATTTCTTGTAGACACCTGTATGGTAGCTGTCCAACGGGTAGAATTCGGGGATATTCAACCAGCAGCGATCGCTTAAATATTTTTGATATCTGGCTATTTATTCAGAAACAAACAGAAGTTTTCAATTTTTTGATGCTGCTATTTCTGCAATTTCAGATTCACTATATTTAGCAATCTTCGCAATCAGAAGGCCACTTGAAAGTAAATATTGGAGGAGGTAATGGCTGTTCTTCTGGTTGTGGTGTTGGTGTTTCTGGTGGTTCTTCTTCTGCGGCCAAGAAGCGAGCGAAAAATGGCAAGGCTTCAATATTCGTTAATGTTGCTGTTGTCATAATATATTCCTGTTTTCCTCAGAGGAACTTTATGTTAGCTATCAAAGAAAGATATATCAGTAAATGAGTGTTAAAGCAAGGACATTTAAGATATTTAAGATATTTAAGTAAATGTCGTTATTAGTAAAGCAACGTAAAATCTAAATCTGGTCTATCCCCAACTTCTTCAAGAAGTAGGGGATCTGGATATTAAGTTTTTTAATGTTGATTTACTTAATTTTCAAGCCGTTCAACTCTTACCCATTTCAAAACTTTTGAGTCTTTATTATAGCGGTAGGTAGAACCATCCTTCGTAGTAATGGTTTGACCTTTGCTGGCCTTGCTTCTGACAGTACCCAGTGAATAGTCAGTTAGTTCCTGCATTTCTCGATGAGAAAGCCCTACAATTTCACCTGTATCTGCTGTTGATCTTTCTGATTGATTTATCGGTTCATCATCAGATACAGAATCTATGAGAATTTCTGTATTTTCATAAGCATCTGTTAATATTTCTGATTGATTTATCGGTTCATCATCAGATACAGAATCTATGAGAATTTCTGTATTTTCATAAGCATCTGTTAATATTTCTGATTGATTTATCGGTTCATCATCAGATACAGAATCTATGAGAATTTCTGTATTTTCATAAGCATCTGTTAATATTTCTGATTGATTTATCGGTTCATCATCAGATACAAAATCTATGAGAATTTCTGTATTTTCATAAGCATCTGTTAATATTTCTGATTGATTTTCAGGTTCATCATCAGATACAAAATCTATGGTAATTTCTCTATTTTCAGGAGAAACTGTTAATGTTTCTGGTTGATTTTCAGGTTCATCATCAGATACAAAATCTATGGTAATTTCTCTATTTTCAGGAGAAACTGTTAATGTTTCTGGTTGAGTTGCGGGTTTACTATTGGGTACAATTTCTATGGTGATACCAGAATTTTCAGCATAATTATCAGTAGTAAGTTCTTGTGCTTTTTGCTGTCTATAATCCTCAACAGATAGCAGTCGCCAACTAGAATCTTGTGAAAGTTCTAAAACCCATTGATGATAACTAAATAGACTTTCTCGATGTCCTACACTGATATAGGTTGTGTTTGTTTCTTGTAATTGTTGATATAAATTACCTTCATTATTCAAATCTAAAGCACTTGTAGCTTCATCTAAAATAGTAAAGCTAGGACGAGTAACTAATAAACGTGCAAATGCTAAACGTTGTTGTTCTCCCAAAGAAAGGATATTTTCCCAAGGAAGTTCTGTATCAAAATTATCTATTCGACTTAATAAGTTTTGCAAATTAACTTGTTTTAAAATTGCTTCCAGTGCGCGATCGCTCATTCCCCGTGTTGTATGGGGATAGAGTAACTGTTCTCGCAAAGTTCCTAAAATAATATAAGGACGTTGAGGTAAAAATAATACATCTTCTAGGGGTGGTCTAATCACACGACCAGTCCCTGAGTTCCACAAACCAGCGATCGCCCTCAACAAAGAACTTTTACCCCTACCACTTGGACCGACAATTAATAAACCCTCACCAGGTTGAACACTCAGCGACAACTCTTCAACAATTACCTGTTCATAATTGGGAGTTTGTAAAGTAACATTCTCAAAAGCTAGTCGCTTTTCCTCTTTCGTCTTAATTATACTGACATTTTCCGGTTCTTTAGTGACAGATTTTAACGCTTCCGAAAGTTCAAATAAACGGTCAATGTAACTAGAAAATTTTCCTGAAGTGGCAAATTCTTTGATTAATTCAGCCATTGCTGTGGCGAACAAATTACAAGCTAAAGCAGCTTGGGAAATTTCTCCAAAATCAATTTCTCCTCTAATTTGCATTGGTCCAAATACTATAAATGGAAATATTTGAATAACCGCCTGATATCCTCGATTAAAAATATCCTGACTTCTTTCCCAATCAATCTTGCGTTTAACACTTTGAACAATCCTATTAAATCTCCGATTAACAATGTTTAATTCCTGTGATTCTCCCTGGAAAAAAGCTATTGATTCTGCATGATTACGCACATGAGTTAAACTGTAAGTATAGTCTGCATTTGATTCAACTTCTTCTTGCTTAATTTTGTTTAATTCTTGTGCCAAGTAAATAGCAATTAAATTACCAACTACTGTATAACAAACTAAAGCAACTGCTACAAATTTAGAGAGCGTCCAGAGCAGTATTAAAAAAGCTGTCATTTCTAGGACTTTTTCTAGCAATGTAGCTGAAAAGCTGAGAAAATCTTTAGTTAAAGGCTCAATTTCTTGTGATATTTGTTGATCTGGATTGGTAACATCGGACTGAAAATTGATTTTATAATATGCCCGATTATTGAAATATTTTGATAAAATTTGACTATTCAGCCATTCATACCATTCAAGAGCTATTTTTTTTCTAACAAATTTAGAAATTCCTACTAAAATTGTTACCAAAACCAGCGCAAAACCATAAAGCAATAATAAATCACTAAATTTTTCTAAATCCTTTTCTTGTGTAATAACATCTATTAAATAGCGGTTAACAAAGCTGTTAAAAACTGTTGCACCTACCATAACAACAATTAATAATACTAGAAGAGCCAACATTCCATAAGTGCGAATCACCTCTGAAAATGCTCTACCATTTGCATCTGTAGGATACCAATATGGACCGACAACCGCTTGGAAATTTTTCCAAAATTGATTAGTACCTGAAGCAGAATTATCGTTGGCGGATTTATTAATAAAAGTTGTAGCTTGCATCTGTAAAAAATTATTTGAGTCTTATGGAGCAGATAACAGAGAACAAAAGGGCTAATAAACGTATAATTTATTTGTTAGTAAAAGCCAGGCTTATGACTAACACAAATAAAATAACATTACATTCCTATGTTAATGATCAGGATGAAGTCGAAATTATCCTGAGTCTTTAATGATTAGACCTGTCCGATAAATTAAATATGGGTGATTTTAAACCCTTCTAGAGACGTTCCATGAAACGTCTCTACATTCTTTTTCGGATGTGTCTAATGGTAAGTGTTAATGGTCAATTTACAAAATAGACTATTCAAAGATACCATCCTTCCAGAGTTTTAAGACTTCGCTGGCTGTAAAATAGCGTTCTTGTTCTGTCGCCATAGATTTGATGACGGCACGCATTTTCTCATACTTTTGTCTGGTTTGAGGGTTTTGCAGTTGTTTTTCAAAGAGATATTGAAAATTACTGACTCCGCTCCACTTACCAAAGACAATATTTACATCGTTGTGGGGAAATATAGCATAGCTCAGGGGATCACGAAACAGAGAGTTGACATGAATACCTGATTGGTGACTTTGTGCAGTTTGAGAATAGGGGTGTGCAGGACGAATCCCCATTTGCTCAATATAATTGGTGACTACCTCAACAGCATCATAGTTTATACCCTCCACTTCAATACCAAAACGGACACGCAACCCATTTAATACTTGCTCTAGAGCAACATTGCCGGCTCGCTCTCCTATACCACAAAATGTTCCTGATATTGTAGTCGCTCCCGCTATCACGGACTGGAGAGTATTTTCTAAAGCTAACCCTATGTCATTGTGGTAGTGTACCCCTAATTCTACCCCTGTAGTGGATTGCAATAAATCATTGATCCAGATATAGCTCTTTTCTGGACTCAGAACCCCCACCGTATCACACAGTAGGAAATGTTCAATATAAGGACCGCATGAACAGATACACTGTACTAAAAAGTCAAAATCTGCTCTAGAAGCATCCTCAGCCGCAAATTCTACTCTTAGTCCTGCAACTTGTGTGGCATAGCGCAGATTTTCCACAATCACATCAAGAGCATCTTGACGAATTTTATTGATGATGTGAGATGGGATATCGTCATCAATGGTTTTGTCTTGGTATTCGCTCATCAAACGCACATGGGGATTGCGTAAAAACAGCAAGCGATCAGAAACAGCATGGAAGAGAATGATCCGCTTAACTCCATATTTTTTTGCCTGATCAATGTACTCTTTTCCCATCATCGTAGAAGCAGTAATCAGATGAGTTAATCCATCTGATATTAATGTTTTGGCAAGCTCTGATTCTTGCTCACAAACACTCGGCATGATGGCAAATCCACTGACTCCTGTCTGTGCAATGAGATGGGCAAGTTTGTGTTTGGTTGGTAGAGAGAAAAAAATACCAACTTGTTGTTCTCCATCCCGCAAGGTTTCATCAGAAATTTTGATTGGCAGAGTTTTCATTTTTTTATCCCAATTTAAAATGCAAAATTAAAAAAGTCAGGTTGATGATTATGAGTGATTTATTGATTAAATCATCATCAGCCGTAAGTGTGAAGCTAAGGTTTTGACATGGGGTTCATAAAGCATCCGTCCGTGATTTCCAGGTACAGATATTACCTTCACAGGGTTTGGTGTGTAAGCTTGCCATCCCCAGTCCGGTAAATCGTAATTGGTCAGTGCTTGGAGTTCTCGCACTACTATTTCCGGCACGTCTTCAGCACGGAATAAAACAATCGGGGCAGAAATTCGATGAACAGGCTGATAATTTACGTAATTGAGCGTCTGCACTCTCATCACTTGCATATTAGTTTTGAGTAAAGCAAGGCTGGAGTGTTCCGGTAGGGCATTATGACGGTATAGATAACTTGCCGCCAAATCCCAACGGGATTCGTCATCGCTTTGAGCCGCTAAATTAGCGTATTCTAAACCGAGAGAAACTCCTTTTAAAGCTTCGATGCGTTGGATTATTTGCCAAATCCAATCAATATCTGCTCTATTTTTGAAATGTTCCGGATTAGAAACCAATCCCGCATCCAAGATAGCTAGCAAACCCACCTTTTCACCTTGCTGCTCCAGTTGGGAGGCTATTTCAAAAGCGACACTACAACCGGAAGAGTACCCCAGCAATATATAAGGTCCTTGAGGTTGCTGTTGACGTAATTGGGAAATCAGTTGACTTGCGTGGTCGGCTACTGAGTGAGGAAGTATGCTCAGTCCATCTCTTCCTGGCGCATCGAGTCCATAGACAGGATGTTCAATACCTAAATTGATTGCCAAATCTCGAAAATAGAAGCTGTGTCCGTTAGAGCCAGATACACAAAATAGGGGGGTTGCATCTCCTAGAGGCTGAATCGGTACTAAATCAGAATTTGATTGTTCCATCTCCCTATTACCTAATGTTTGTGCTAGTTGAGCAATAGTAGGATTCTGAAATAAACTGCTCAAAGCCAGTTGTTGTCCAAACTCTTGTTGTACAAGATTGAGTAATTTGACTGCTAATAAAGAATGGCCGCCCAAATCGAAAAAGTTATCATGAATGCCAATTTCTTGACGTTCCAGAATAGCAGACCAAATGTGCGCTAATTGTGCTTCGACTTTGTTGCGTGGTGGTGTGTATGAACCTTGAACCCCAATATTAGGAGTAGGTAAAGCTTGCCGGTTAATTTTGCCATTGGGGGTTAAGGGTAACTCGTCTAGAACCATGATCTGAGCAGGAATCATGTAATCAGGTAGACGAGTTTTCAGGTAATTTTTCAATTGGGGCGATAAATCAGGGGTAATTCCTGTTAGATATGCAATTAAACTCTGATTATTTTCAGTTTTATGTACAGTAACAATTGCTTCTTTGACAGTAGGGTATTGCAACAAGACTGATTCAATTTCACCCAATTCTATGCGGAAACCACGGAGTTTGATTTGGTTATCAATACGACCAATAAACTCGATATTGCCATCAGGTTTCAATCTTACTAAGTCCCCAGTTTTGTAAATGCGCTCAGTTTTGCCGAATAATTCAATTTCCATAAATTTTTCGGCAGTCAAATCGGGACGGTTGAGATAACCCCGCGCCAACCCTGCACCACTGATGTGTAATTCTCCTGGTAAACCAATGGGTACAGGTTGCAGATATTTGTCTAAGATGTAGAGTTGGGTGTTAGCGATCGCCCTACCGATGGGAATGGTAATCGCTTTTGCTGGTACATCCTCTATCAAGTACCAAGAGGAAAATGTGGTGTTTTCTGTCGGCCCATATACATGAAGGAATCTTTGGGGAGAACCTTGAGTAAGTACCTGCTCGACTGTTTTGGGATCAACGGCCTCCCCACCAAACAACAAACATCGCAGAGAATTAAATATCTGAGGGACAGCACTAACTAACTGATTAAATAAAGCTGTGGTCAAGAATAGGATGCTAATTTCTGTGTCTCGGATGTACGTAGCAAATTTCTGAGGTGAAAGCAGTACATCTTGATTAACTCCCACCAGCGTTGCTCCATTCAGGATCGCTCCCCAAATTTCAAAGGTAGCAGCATCAAAAGCAATGTTCGCAGCTTGAGCAACTCTGTCTGTAGGTTGGATCTGCACATAGTCAGTGTTCAACACCAAGCGATTAACAGCTTTTTGAGGAACTGTTACTCCTTTTGGTGTTCCTGTAGACCCAGAGGTATAAATTACATAAGCCAAATCATTCGGCTGACTGTGAGGACGCGGATTTGCTGTGGACTCCCCAGCAAAAATTTCCTCATCTAAACAAATTACTTGAGGTGGGTTTTGCAGTTGAGATAAAGGTAATCGGTCTAAGAGGAAACTTTGAGTCAGTAACACCAATGTCCCAGAATCTGCTAACATCAACCCTATCCGCTCTAGGGGATAATTAGGGTCAATTGGCACATAAGCACCACCAGCTTTGAGGATGGCAAGTAAACCAATCACCATCTCTGTAGACCGTTCAACGCAGATACCAATTAAAGTGTCCGGCTGAATTTGGTAATTTTGCCGTAAATAATGAGCTAATTGATTAGCTTTTTGATTCAATTGTTGATAGTTTAGGCTGTAGTCGTCAAAAACTACTGCAACCTGATCGGGGGTTTTTGCTGCTTGTTGTTCAAATAGTTGAGCTAAAGTTTTATCTTCAGGATAATCGGTTTGAGTTTGATTCCAGCGTTGTAGTTTTAGCAGTTCTTCTCCTGTCATCAAAGGTAAAGTATTGATTGATTGGTGGGGATGATCAATAATTCCTTGAAGCAGAACTGCAAACTGTTCCGCCATCCGTTGGATAGTAACCCTTGCAAATAGATCGGTGGCGTATTCCCAAGAGCAATTTAACTGATGATCATCTTCGATCACCATCAGGGTTAAGTCAAACTTAGCGATCGCACCCTTAACTCCCAACCATTCAATGTCTAACCCTGATAAATCCAAATCTGGACTTTCATTATTTTCCAGGGTAAACATGACCTGGAATAAAGGGTTATAGCTCATACTGCGTTCTGGTCGTAACTTTTCTACCAGCACATCAAAGGGAACGTCTTGATGAGCATAAGCATCTAAACAGGTTTGGCGAGTTTGTTGTAAAAACTCAATAAAACTTAGATCTAGTTTGATTTGCTGACGCATAACCAAAGTATTGACAAAAAAGCCAATTAACCCTTGAGTCTGGCTATGGGTGCGGTTAGCAATGGGAGAACCAATACATAAGTCTTCTTGCCGACTGTAACGAGATAGTAAAATGCTCAAAGTAGCCAACAAGGTCATATATAAACTTACGCCTTGCTGTTGGCTAAAAGCATTAACAGCAGCAGTTAATTCCGGTGTAAGAGAATAAATATAGCGATCGCCTCTGTAACTTTGTTGCGCTGGACGGGGATAATCAGTAGGTAATTCCAGTAATGGGGAAGCATCACCTAGTTGATGTTTCCAGTAATCAATTTGCTTTTCTAATACTTCTCCTTGTAACCAGTGGCGTTGCCAAGTTGCATAGTCACTGTATTGAATCGGTAAAGGAGCAAAAGTTGGGGTTTGACCTTGAGAATAAGCAATATAAGCCTGCCATAACTCCCGCAAAAATACTCCCATTGACCAGCCATCACTGATAATGTGGTGCATATTGATGGACAAGACAGATTTTTGCTCCCTTCGGCTTCGCTCAGGATAAACCTCCAATTGCAGCAGTTTAGCTTTAAACAAAGGGCCAGTATTTAAGTCAAAGTGTTCTTGTGCATGAGCGTCAATTAAATCTTGGATATTTGGGCATTGGGTATCTAAATCAAGCTCTCCCTTGTTCCCAGTCCCTAATTCCCGGCAATCTTGTACTGTTAAAACTGTGATCTCGTCTAAACTGCGGATGGCAACTTGTGGTTGTCCGGCAACTGTAGGAAAATACATCCTCAGACTCTCGTGCCGATTCAGCAGATAAGCCAAACTAGAATGTAGGGCATCAATATTCAGGTTGCCGTTCAGTTGTAAAGCGATCGGCATATTGTAAGTAGCTGATGACCCTTGGAGTTGTGCTAATAGCCAGAGACGTTGTTGAGCAAAGGACGGAAGCTTGGGAGAGTCAGCACTTAAAGCAGGAATTTCTGCGGTGATCACAGCTTGTGTTTTAGCAGCTTTCAAGAAGGTGAGAATCTCTGCTTTGTGGTTTTGAATTTCCTGCTTCAGTTCCGCAGTCAGGGCATTTTTGCTAGTCCGAATCCGTAACTTATCATCTTCAGCCCAAATTCGGCAGCCCATGTTCTGCAAACGAAGCATTAAAGAAACTATTTGCTGATTGTGTGTTATGGTCATAGTTCAATTTCCTCTTCGTCTGAGTTTAAAGGTTGTATATCTGTGGTTGTCGAATTAACCCAAAGGCAACTATCTATATAATTTGCCAAGTCTATGAGGGTGGGAGTCTCAAATACTTGACGCAGTGGCAGTTCTATATTGAAAGTGTCACGAATGCGATAACACAGTTGGGTAGCGAGTAATGAATGTCCTCCCAAGTTAAAGAAATTATCTTGTCGGGCTATGGCTTCATATTTGAGTAACCTTGCCCATATCTGCGCCAGGGATTTTTCTGTTTCTGTAACAGGTAATTCAATATTTTTTGTGGTGACAATTTGATCTGGTGCAGGTAAGGCTTTACGGTTTATTTTGCCATTTGGTGTCAGTGGCAGTTTTTCCAACACCACAAAATGGCTAGGAATCATATAATCAGGCAGAGTTTTGCCCAGAAAATCCCGCCATTCTGCTAATAAAGCTGGATCTAATTGACTGTTGCGATATTGTAAAGGTTGGTTGGCGTAATTTTGCCAAGGTTTCAGTCGCCAATTGCCTTTTGTCGCAAATTTTGGTGTTGTCACCTCTCCAGGAATGTGGCGTTGAAACACAACATCATAATCAGCAAATCCTGTGGAGCTATATTGAATAAACGCCTTATAGGGCAAATCTCGCGTTAAATTTCGGAAAGTTTCTGGTTCTATACCTGATTGGGCTTGGGAAATTACTGCTTTTAAGTCGGTGACAGTACCATCTAATTGAGGAATTTTTTCTAACAACGCCATTTCTGGAATTAGACGAGCATTAGGAATATTTTTAATCCCTAGTAAGTCTGGTTGCTGGGTGGTTAAAATTCTCTCGATTGTTTCCAGATTCAACTGTTGCTCTTGCCAATTTAACCATTCCGGTTGCTTCAGGGTAATATCTGCCCGATCTAAGTACAAAACAACGTCATAACGAAAACGGCTCATTTCCGTATGACTGTAACCCCATTTTAATTCAATTTGGACATGACTAATCCGAGGAAATCTTTGCTTGAGGGCGATAAAGAAATCAGGGTCAATTAATAATTCTTCTTCGGTGCGAATGCTGTTTTGAATTTGTTGGCGCAAGTCCTGAATTGATAAATCATCAGGGGCGCGATAAAAATCGGCTGCGGTGTGGAAAGCCTCTAATAAGTGGAGATTTCGCACATCTCCAATCAAGATTTTGCCTTGATTCTTGACAGTTTTAATTGCCCCTTCAATAACTGACAACAGGTAATTTAAAGAGGGGAAATATTGAATTACAGAATTGATGATTACTAAGTCAAAAGCATTGGTTTCAATACCATCAAACTGATGAGCAGCACCAGTTTTTAAGGTAACTTTTTCTTGGAGTGACTGCTGTTCTAGATATTGTGATATGTACTGCAATGCCTCTGGCGCAAAATCTGTACCAAAATAATGCTGACAATGGGGTGCGACTTTAAACAATAACATCCCTGAACCGCACCCGATTTCCCAAACTCTTTCGGGTTGAAGTTCAAGAATTTGCTCAACGGTTGTATCTCGCCATTCTTGCATCGCGCCTGGGGGAATGGGTTGGCCTGTGTAGCTATCATTCCAACCAACTATATTTAGGGTGGGGTCGTCAGTGGGCGTTGTTTGGTGAGCATAGTTAGTATTAAAAATGTCTTCCCACAATTCCACCAATTCATCTGGGTTTGTGTTGTCTTCTGTTGCTGTTGGTACAACATAAGCTACCAAGCGTTTATCGAGATCAGTTTCTTCTCGAACAGTGACAACTGCTTCCTGAATTTTGGGATGTTGAACTAATGTCGCTTCAATTTCACTTAATTCAATCCGAAAACCACGTATTTTTACCTGATGGTCAATGCGGCCTAAGTATTCTAAATTGCCGTCAGTTAGCCAACGGGCTAGATCACCAGTTTTATAAATCCTCTCAGTTTTACCGAATAATTCAACTTCAATAAATTTTTCGGCAGTTAATTCCGGGCGGTTGAGATAACCTCTGGCTAAACCCACACCAGCAATGCACAATTCCCCTGGTATTCCTGGGGGTAATGGTTGGTTGTGTGGATCTAATATATAGATGCGGAGATTAGATATTGGTTGACCGATAGGTGGTTTTTTGCCATTAGGTTGACAAGGAGCTAATGCCGCAGTCACAGTGGTTTCTGTCGGTCCGTAGCAATTATATAAACGTTGTTCTGTTCCCCATTGACTAACTAATTCAGCAGTACAAGCCTCTCCACCAACAGTCACACATTGTAAATCAGGGAAGCTCACCTTTGGTAAGACAGATAAGGCTGAAGGAGAAAGAAAACTGTGAGTAATTTTGTTTTCACTTAAAAAGTCAACTAAGCTTTGGCCAGGTAACAGAGTTTCTTTATCACTCAAATACAAGCAAGCACCACTGACTAAATTAGTGGCAATTTCACCAATAGACAAATCAAAACTAAAAGAACCAAATTGCAACAAGCGATTTTGGGGTTGAATTTGAAAAGTTTGCGCCCAAACCAAACTTAAATTGACAATTGCGCGATGCTCAATCATTACCCCTTTGGGCTGTCCTGTAGAACCAGAGGTGTAAATGACATAAGCTAAATCATTGGGTGTACTTTGAGACAGGGGATTTTCTTTTGACTCCTGAGCAAACGTTTCCTGATCTAAACAAATTACTTGAGGTGGGTTTTCTAGTTGATTAGTTGGTAATTGGTGTTTGAGGAAACTTTGGGTGAATAATACCGATGTCCCAGAATCTTCTAACATGAACTTAATTCGTTCTTGGGGATAATTGGGATCAATCGGTAGGTATGCGCCACCTGCTTTGAGTATACCGAGTACACCAATAATCATGTCCAAAGAGCGTTCAACACTAATACCAATTAAGGTGTCTGGCTGAATTTGGTGATTTTGAATTAGGTAATGAGCCACTTGATTGGCTTTTTGATTTAACTGATGATAGGTAAGGCTGCTATCTGCAAAAACTATTGCAGTTTGATCAGGGTTTTTTGCGGCTTGTTGTTCAAACAAAGTTACCAGTGTTTGGTCTTGCGGGTAATCGCTATCTGTTTGATTCCACGCTTGCAATTGTTGAATTTCTGCTGTGGTAATGAGTGGTAGCTTACTGATAGGCTGCTGGGGATTTGCTATAATTGCTGTTAGCAAAACTTCAAAGTGTCTCGCCATCTGCTTAATTGTGTCCGTCGCAAATAAATCGGTGGCATATTCCCAGACACAGTTGAGTTGTTGGTTATGTTCCCGCAGATCAAGTCCCAGGTCAAATTTAGCAAAAGGGAAACTTTGCTCGAATGTTTTAATATCTAACCCAGGTAAACTAACATTTTTCCCTACGCCTTCGGTGTTTTGTAAAGCTATCATCACTTGGCATAGGGGATTACGGCTGAGGCTGCGTTCTGGTTGTAGTTTTTCTACCAGATACTCAAAGGGAATGTCTTGATGAGCATAAGCATATAAGCAAGTTTGGCGAGTTTGTTGGAGTAATTCACTAAAACTTTGCTCTGGCTTGATTTTGCTTCGCAATACTAAGGTGTTGACAAAAAAGCCGATTAACCCTTCTGTATAGCTATGGGTGCGGTTAGCGATCGCACTACCAATACATAAATCTTCTTGGCGGCTGTAACGCGATAGTAAAATACTAAAAGCCGTTAACAGGGTCATAAACAAACTCACCCCGTGTTTTTGACTCAGGACTTTGAGTTGCTGTGTTAGTTCCCTGCTTAAACAATATTCCTCATGTTCACCCTGATAACTTTGTTGTGCTGGGCGAGGATAATCAGTTGGTAACTCCAGTACACGAGGTGCATCACCTAGTTGTTGTTGCCAATAATTTTCTTGACTGGCTAAAATTTCCCCCTGTAACCAATTGCGCTGCCAAGCTGCATAATCACTATATTGAATCGGTAATGGTGATAGGTTGGGAGTAGAACCCACAGCATAAGCAGCATAAGCTTGTTCCCATTCCCGTTTAAAGACACCCATTGACCAGCCATCACTGATAATGTGGTGCATATTAATCAGTAGGACATTTTTTTGCCGGCTTAGTTGCAGTAGTTTGGCTTTGAACAGGGGTCCAGTGTTTAAGTTCAAGGGTGCTTGTGCATGGCTATCTGCTAACCGTTGTACAGTTTCCGCTTGTGTCTGAGGATCGAGTGTTTGTAAGTCCGCAATTTCTAATACTTCTATATCTTCAATATTTTGAACTACTACTTGGGGTTCTCCCTCTAAGGCTGGGAAATAAGAGCGTAAACTTGTATGCCGTTCTAGCAAATAAGTTAAACTTTGCCGGAGAGCCTCTACATTTAATTTACCGTCTAGTTGGAGTGCGATCGGCATATTATAGGTGGAAGAAGTTCCTTTTCCTTCCAGTTGAGCGATAAACCAAAGTCTTGATTGGGCAAAAGACAGAGTTTTTGGTTCATTTTCTGACTGGGGTGAAATAGGAGGTAAAGCCACACTCGCAGATGCTTGATCAATTTCCCTCGCCAACTCAGATAAAATGCTTTGCTCAAATATCTTACGAACAGGTACTTCTACCCTGAAAATATCACGAATGCGGGCAACTAATTGAGTTGCTAACAGGGAATTTCCACCTAATTCAAAGAAGTTATCAGAACGACCAACAGAGTTAACTTTTAATAAACTTTGCCATAAACTAGCGAGTAGTTCTTCTGTGGGAGTTACTGGTATTTCCAAATCAGCAGCAGTGGCTGTGTTTGGTGCTGGTAATGCACGACGGTTTATTTTTCCATTAGCAGTCAAGGGCAAGTTTTCCAAAACCATAATCTGGCTAGGAATCATATAATTTGGCAAGCGATTTTTGAGGTATTCTCTTACTTCAATTACCCCCTTAAACGCCAAGCCAGCGGTTTTTTCTGACTCTGTAACATAGGCAATTAACCTGGGATTGTTATCAGTTTCATATAAAATCACCACAGCTTCTTTAACTGATGGATGTTGTAATAATAGTGATTCTATTTCACCCAGTTCAATTCTAAAACCCCGTAATTTTACTTGTTCATCAATGCGACCCAAATATTCTAAATATCCTTCATTATTCCATTTAGCTAAATCACCGGTTTTATAAATCCGTTCAGATTTACCAAATAAGTTAATATCAATAAATTTTGTGGCTGTTAAATCAGGACGATGAAGATAACCCCGCGCTAAACCTATTCCTGCAATACACAATTCACCGGGGATACCAGGGGGTAATAGTTGATTATTGGCATCTAAAATATAAATACGGATATTAGGTAATGGTTTACCGATTGGTGGTTTTTTGCTGTTTATCTGACTATTAGGTTGACAAAGATAAATAGCAGCCGTCACAGTAGATTCTGTCGGACCATAACAATTGTATAAATGTTGTTCTGTTCCCCACTGACTTACCAATTCAGCCGAACAAGCCTCTCCACCAACAGCCAGATATTGTAAATCTGGTAAACTCACTTTTGGTAAAACAGATAAAGCTGAAGGTGATAAAAACCCATGAGTAATTTTGTGTTTAGTTAAAAAATCAACTAAACTTTCACCAGGTAATAAAGTATCTTTATTGCCTAAATATAAACAAGCACCTGCTAGTAAAGCAGTCGCAATTTCACCAATGGATAAATCAAAACTAAAAGAACCGAATTGTAGTAAACGACTTTCATTTTTTACTTGGAATTTTTCACTCCAAGCTAAAGCTAAATTAACAATTGCTTGATGTTCAATCATTACTCCTTTGGGTTTACCTGTTGAACCAGAGGTATAAATTACATAAGCTAAATTATTGTAATTGACAGTTGACAATGGACAATTGACAATTGACAATGGGTATTTGTCTCTTTCTTCATCTAAATAAACAACTTTAACAGTATTTTCTAAACTATCTAAAGGTAATTTATCTACTAAACAACTTTGAGTTAATAAAACCGATATTCCAGAATCTGCTAACATCAACTCAATTCGTTCTTGGGGATAGTTGGGATCAATGGGTACATAAGCACCACCAGCTTTCAGAATCCCTAAAATACCAACAATCATTTCCAAAGAACGTTCTACAGAAATACCGATTAAGGTATCTGGTTGTATTGGGTAATTTTCAATTAAGTAATTAGCTAGTTGGTTTGCTTTTGCATTTAACTGTTGATAAGTTAGACTTTCAGATGCAAAAACTACAGCTAAATTATCAGGATTTTTGATAACTTGTTCTGCAAATAAGTCAACAAAAGTTTTATCTTGAGGATATTCTGTTTCTGTTTGATTCCATGTTTGTAGCTGCTGAATTTCATCTGGAGTCAGCAAAGATAGAGTATTAATTGATTGATGGGGATGATCAATAATTTGCTGTACCAGAACCTCAAAATGGCGCACCATCCTTTGAATAGTTGTCTCTGCAAACAAATCCGTTGCATATTCCCATTCTCCGGTTAAACCTTGGGGAGTTTCCCGGAAAATTAAGGATAAATCAAAGAATGTTGTGGTGTTTTCCCACTCAAAGCGGGTGAGAGTTAAACCAGGAATTAAAAGTGTTTCGGGAGTTCCACTTTGTAAACCAAAAGCGACTTGAAATAGGGGATGATGAGCAAGCGATCGCTCTAATCCTAATTCATCAACTAATTTTTCAAAGGGTAAATCTTGATGATCATAAGCATCTAAAGTTACCTGTTTTACCCGTTGCAGTAATTCTATAAAACTGGGATTTCCTTGTAAGTTGGTACGCAAAGCCAGAGTATTGACAAAAAAGCCAATTAATGGTTCTATTTCTCTGCGGTTACGATTGGCGATCGCAGAACCAACTACAATATCATTTTGATTACTATAACGAGACAATAACAGCGCAAATACTGCCAGTAAAGTCATAAACAAAGTAGTTCCTGACTCCTGACTTAACCGCTTTAATTTTTGTGTTAAATCTAAATTAATTTGGATAAATTCACTACGTCCGCGAAAACTTTGGACTGATGGACGTGGATAATCGGTAGGTAATTCTAATAATGGGGGAACCTCTGCTAATTGTTGTTGCCAGTAATTGAGTTGTTTATTTAAAGTTTCTCCTTGTAAATATGACCTTTGCCAGTGAGCAAAATCAGCATATTGTAAAGATAATGCAGGTAGAGAGGAAGATTCTCCATTACAAAAAGCGGTGTAAAGACTGAACAATTCTTTACGGAAAATATCCATTGACCAACCATCACAAACTATGTGATGAATGACCAATAAAAGCAAATGAGATTGATCAGCTAGTTGCAGTAATTTTACTCGTAATAAAGGAGCTTTCGATAAATCAAATGGCTGTTGTAATTCTGCTGTTGCTAAATGTTGCGCTTTGCTGAATTGGTCTTTTTCTGGTACTTGTCCCCAGTCTAGGACTTCTATTTTTAACGTAGGTTGGCTGTGAATTACCTGTATGGGTGATTCATTAACAACAGAGAAGCTAGTGCGTAAAATTTCATGACGTTGGACAATTTCTAAAATAGCTTTTTCTAAGGCATTAATATTTAAAATACCGCTAATTTGCCAGAAAAATGGCACGTTATAAACACCATTTTCTCCTTCTAGTTGGTCAATAAACCACAGTCTTTGTTGAGCAAAGGAGAGGGGAAGGGGGTTTTCCCGTGATACTGGTTTGAGGAGTGGGGTTTGTTGTTGCTTTTTTAGTTTTTGTAGAACTAATGCTCGTTTTTCTGGTGATAATTTTTCAAGTTGTTTTAGTAAGTCGCTCATAATATTTTTGTTGAAATTTATTTTTTATCGCACCACAGAGAAGCAAAGGACACGGAGAGAGTAGACAAAAGATGAATATTTAGAAGGTTATTTTTCTATTAATCTATAAGTAGTTGTTGTGTCACCTCCTCTTCTGATAATTGATCTACTTCTGCTAAAATCCTGGCTAGTTCATCATTTTCTGCTTGCTCAATTTGTTGTTCAGTAACTTTTTGGGCAAGTTCCGCAATGGTAGGATTTTCAAATAAGTAACGCAAAGGAAAGTCAAGAGAAAAGACTTCTCTTAAACGAGAAATTGCTTGAGTAGCTAGTAAGGAATGTCCTCCTAATTCAAAGAAGTTATCATGAATTCCTACTTGTTTTAATTTCAGAACTTCCTGCCAAATATCTGCTAATTCTTGTTCTGTATCAGTGCTAGGTGGAACAAAATCAACTTCTAGATTTCTTTGAGAAGTATCAGGAACTGGCAAAGCACGACGATTGATTTTACCATTAGGAGTTAAGGGTAAATTCTCTAAAATTACGAAAGCAGCAGGAATCATGTAATCTGGCAGTTTTGATTTGAGAAAGTTTCTCAAACTGCTGGGAGTTGGTACATTATCCTGTGCTACCAAATAAGCTACTAATAATTTCTTACCTGGTTCATCTTCCCGCGCCATTACTACAACTTGTTGAATGTCAGGATGTTGATTTAAAACTGCTTCAATTTCTGCTAATTCAATTCTAAAACCACGCAGTTTTACCTGTGTATCAATTCGTCCAATAAATTCTATATTCCCATCAGGTAAACGCCGGACTAAATCCCCTGTTTTGTAAAGGGTATCTCCTGCAATAAAAGGATTAGAAATAAATCTTTCTCTGGTTAATTTGGGTTGATTTAAGTAACCTCTAGCAACACTCGCACCACCTATATATAGTTCACCCGGAACACCAATAGGAACTCTATGTAAATGAGTATCTAATATATAAACTGTTCTGTCTCCAATGGGTTTACCAATGGGAATAGATTTGAAATTTTCAGTTAGTTTTTCAGGAATGGGATAACAACAGGTAAATACTGTACATTCTGAAGGACCATAACCGTTGATGATTTTAGTTTCTGGTAATAGTTCTAAAGCAAGACGCACATGATTTATAGACAAAGATTCTCCACCAATAAGCAGTTGTTTAATGCCTAATAAACCTTGTGGCATTGTATCAATCATCATATTGAATAAAGCGGAAGTTAACCAAAGAGTGTTAACTTTTTGTTCTTGAATAATTTGGGTTAATTTTTCTGCTGTAGGAATTTTTTCTGGATAAAGTACACAACGTCCACCATAAAGCAATGGTGGCCACATTTCTAGGGTGAGTCCATCCCAAGAAACAGATGAATGTTGTAGCCAAATCTGGTTTTCATCAAGGTGAATATAATCAACACCAAACATAAAACCGATAAAGCTACGATGGGGAACTTCTGTTCCTTTTGGTGTTCCTGTTGAACCTGATGTATAAATGATATAAGCTAAATTGTCTGGAGTGACTTCACAGGGTAAATTGTCTGCTGAATATTGGGCGATAATTTCCCCATCTGTATCAAGATTCACCACTGTTTGCTGATTTCGTGGGAGTCTATTTTGTAGATGAGTTTGTGTTAGTAAGATGGGTGTTTGTACATCTTCCAGCATTAAAGCTAATCTTTCTATAGGATAAGCTGGATCTAATGGTACATAAGCACCTCCAGCTTTGAGAATGGCGAGTATTCCGATTACCATTTCTGGGGAACGTTCAACACAAATTCCTACCCTAGTTTCTGGTTTAACTCCTAATGATTTTAAATGATGGGCTAATTGATTAGCACGGTTATTTAATTCTCGATAAGTTAAATTTTCTTGTTTATAAACAACTGCAATATTATCAGGTGTTTTTTCAACCTGTTCTTCAAATAAAACATGAACACATTGATAATTAATATTTTCTTGATTTTGATGATTCTCTAGATGATTTTCTAAAATTATTAATTCTTGTTCTTCTGCTGCACTGAGTAAAGATATTTGTGAAATATTTTGTTGTAAGTTTTCTGCAAACCTTGTTAGCAATGTTTGGAAATGTCCAATCATGCGGACTAATGTTGTTTCATCAAAGGATCTAGTATCATAAACAAATCTACCTCCTAAATGTGAACCAGGGTTAATGACTATTGTTAATGGGTAGTTTGTTCTTTCAAAACAACTCAGATGACTAATATCTAAGGTTTCTTCCTTGTCTTGTTTACTGGAATCTACGGGATAATTTTCAAAGACTAACAGACTTTCAAATAATGGCATCCTTGGGAGAATATCACTTACTTTTTGAATTTCTGCTAGGGAAAAATAACTATATTGTTCTTGTTCTATTGCTTGAGTTTGTAATTCTTGCAGCCAAGATAATATTTGTTTTTGATGATCAATTTTTACACGGGTGGGAATGGTGTTAATTAATAATCCCACCATTGATTCTATGTTGTCTATTACAGGTTGACGACCGGATACAGTTGCTCCAAAAACTACATCTTTTTCGCCACTGTTTATAGTGAGCGAAGTCGAACTATAGCAGGAAATTAATAAACCCCATGCTCCCTGTACTAAATTATTTAATGTTAAATGATGTTGTCGTGCTGCATTTTGCAATTTTTCAGTTACCGTTTGAGATAATTGAAAACGTTTTTCTTGATATATTCCTTTGCTTCTGTTCCCTGTTAAGAGTTCCCTGTTCCCTATTAAGGTAGGTGTTTCAAAACCTGTTAATGTTTGTTGCCAAAATTGTTTAGCTTTTTCAAGATCCTGTTGTTGTAACCATTCAATATATTCTTTATAAGGTCGAACTGGTGACAATCTTAAATATTCACCCCGTTGATTTGCTTCATAAAAAGCTAAAACTTCTTTGATGATAATTTGCATTGACCAACCATCAAATAATATATGGTGATGACTCCAAATAAATTGATAGGTGTTCTCAGTTAATTGAATGATGGTAAACCGCATTAAAGGAGCTTGATTGAGGTCAAATCCCTTATGGCGATCGCTCTTGAGAAACTCCTCTAACTTCTCTTGTTGTTCATCAGTTGTTAAATGTCGCCAATCTAATTTTTCCCAGGGAAGATCCACTTGCTTACTCACCATTTGCAAGGGTTTTTCTATTTCTTCCCAAAAGAAAGAACTGCGTAATATTGAATGTCTGGCTACAACCTGTTCCCAAGCTTTTTGGAATGCAGCAAAATTCAATTCCCCAGAAAGTATACAAAGTAACTGCTCAAAATAAACTTCTGATTCTGGTGCATAAAGGGTATGAAACAACATCCCTTGTTGCATGGGTGAAAGTTCATAAAGGTCTTCGATACTTTGCATACATTTCCTCTGAGTTGGTGATTGGGGACTGGGGACACTTCGACAAGCTCAGTGCATCGCTGGGGACTGGGGACTTGGAAAGAATTAACCAATTACCAATTACCCATTACCCATTACCTATTTATTTCTTCTTGTTGAGTTTGGCTAGGAATTTATCTAGCTGTTTTTGATTGAGTTTAGCTGCTGAAAAGTCAGATGGGGTATAGCTTTGCTCGTCTTTTGATTGACAGTGATGTATGAGGTTTGTTAATGCTTCCATGAATCCTGAAGCTAACCTTTCAATAGTCTCCCGCTTGTGAATTTTATCACTATATGCCCAAGTCATTTCTAGTTTTCCAGCCCGAATAAAACCGCTAATTCCTAATAGGTGACTACGACGATTTAATCCACTTTGTTCTGATTTAAATTCTTTAGCTTCACCTAAAACTGATGATGCTTTCAGAACTTGATCAAATTGTCCAAGGTAGTTAAAACTAACTTGCGCTGATGGGAGGGAAGCTAATTTTTCGCGGATGCTGGTGTCTGTGTTTAAATATCGCAATACACCATAACCTATCCCCCGGTTGGGAATGCTTCTCAGTTGTTCTTTGACTGATTTTAATGCTTCCCCTGGTTGATTTTCTGTGATTGCTAAACCCACAGGAAATAATGTGGTAAACCAACCTACAGTTCTAGAAAGGTCTACATCTTCAAATAAGTCTTCCCTTCCATGTCCTTCTAAATCAATTAGTAAAGAATTTTCTCCTGTCCAATTGGCAAAACTCTGTACTAAAGCTGTTAATAAAACATCATTAATTTGGGTATTGTAAGCAGCAGGTACATCTTGTAATAGGGCGCGGGTTTGTTCTTCATTTAAGGCCAATGACACAGATGCAGTTGAGGCTAGAGTATTATTTTCTTCAGATGCAGCATAGTCTATTGGTAAAGGTTTGGTGGAAATATTAGATTGATTTACCCAGTAATCTAACTCTTTCACAGCTTCGTTTTGAGCGTATTCTGTTAAGCGATCGCTCCAATATTTCCAAGATGTTGTTTTCTCTGGTAATTTTATCATCTGACCCCGGCTCATTTGTTGGTAAGCTGTGGCTAAATCTTCCAATAAAATCCTCCAAGACACACCATCAACAGCTAAGTGATGAATGACGAAAAGTAAACAACTGGGGCGATCCTTGCCTAATTGAAATAATGCAACTTTGGCAATTTCTCCCTTCGCTAAATCCAAACTAGCTTGCAGTTCTGCATCCTTAGCTTTCATCGCTGTTTCCTGTTCTGCTGCTGACAGGTGCGATAAATCAAAGATACTTAATGGTACTGTTTCTTTGACATCGGTTTGGATTTGTTGCCAGTTTTCGCTTTCCTGGACAAATTGCGATAGCGAAGCGCTGCTGTAAGCAGTTCGCAAAGCATCATGATGTACCAAAAGTTTTTGTACCACTTCCTGCAATAATTCAGGTTGCAAATCAGCAGGAACTTCTAACAAGGCTGACTGGTTAAAGTAATTGATTTCTGGTAATTTCTGCTCAAAAAACCATTTTTGAATCGGTGTTAACCCAACTTTACCAGTTACTAAACCTTGTTCGGCGTTGATTTGGCGAGTCATACCCGCTACAGTCGCTAACTCCGCAATGGTTTGATACCTAAATAACTGTTTAGCGGCAATTTGAATACCCGCCTGATTCGCTTTAGAAACTAGCTGAATACTGAGAATTGAATCTCCACCCAATTCAAAATAATTATCGTGAATGCCAACGTTTTCTATTCTCAGCACTTCTGACCAAATCGCCACTAATTTCTCTTCTATTAATGTGCGTGGTGCTGCAAATTTATCTTCATCACTGCGAGAAAAATCCGGTGTTGGTAAAGCCCGATAATCTACCTTTTGGTTAGAGGTCATGGGTATGCTATCTAACACCATGAACGCCGCCGGGATCATGTAATTCGGTAATTTCTGTTTAAGAAACTGGCGCAGTTCGTCAATTGTTGGTTGTGGTGCTTGGGGTACGAAATAAGCCACCAATCGCTTTTGTCCAGTAATTTCTTGATGGGCAATAACAACCGCTTGGGATACTTGGGGATGTTGTCTTAATACTGTCTCAATTTCTCCCAACTCAATGCGGAAACCGCGAATTTTTACCTGATTATCAACTCGTCCCAGGTATTCTAAATTGCCATCTCTTCTAAATCTGACTAAATCCCCAGTTTTATATAATCTGTTATTCCCTTCTGCCTCCTGCCCCCTGCTTCCTGCCTTCTCAATAAATTTCTCTGCTGTGAGTTCAGGACGTTGCCAATATCCCCTAGCTAGTCCTGCTCCCCCAATGTGTAATTCTCCTGGAACTCCTATAGGTACAGGTTGCTGATATTGATCTAAAACGTAAACTTGGGCATTACTAATGGGTTTACCAATGCTCACAGAAGTCGTGCGGTGAGCGAAGTCGAACCGATTTTCCGGGGTGAGGCGTTCTAAGGTAGTTACTACCGTTGCTTCTGTGGGTCCGTAGCTGTTAAATAATTGGGGTGCTGGGGAAAGATGGTCACTGAGCGAAGTCGAAGTGTGCGCTGTGCAATTATGCCAATGTTGCACTTTTTCTAGTTGTACTTCTTCACCACCAATAATTACAGTTCTCAAACTTCCAGGAATGGGTGAGTTTTGGGGTTGCAGTTCTGTTACTAATTGATGCCAGTATGCTGTGGGTAAGTCCAAAACTGTTAACTGCCATTTTTGACAACACCGCCAAAAATCATCGCTGGAGTTGAGCATTTCTTCAGTGCGTAACACTAAGGTTGCACCAACAGCAAGACAGGGGAAGATTTCTTCTATGGATGTATCGAAGCAAACAGAGGCAAATTGTAGAACCTTATCTTGAGCATTGATACCATACTCATCAATGGCAGTGGTGATAAAGTTCAACATTGAACGATGTTCAATCATTACCCCCTTGGGTTTACCCGTAGAACCGGAGGTATAGATAATATAAGCCAGGTTATTTAGCTGAACATCACTAACTGGGTTAGCTGTACTTTGGGTAGCGATTTTCGCCCAATCTGTATCTAAATAAATGGTTTGTCCGCTATAACCTGCCAGTTTTTCCTGGACGGTTCGACTTCCCTCACCGAAATATCTATTTTGTGTAAGTAAAATACCGAGTTGGGTATCTGTGATAATCTCCGCTATGCGTTCTTGGGGATAAGCAGGATCAATGGGAACGTAAGCACCACCAGCTTTGAGAATACCCAATAAACCAGCAATCATTTCTAGGGAACGATCAACACAAATACCTACCAAGGTTTCTGGTTTAACTCCTAAACTTTGCAGATAGTGGGCGATTTTGTTAGCGCGATCGCTCAATTCTCGGTAAGTTAATTTTTTACCATCCTGTTCTACAGCTACGGCATCCGGTGTTAATTCTACTTGCAGTTCAAATAACTTATGGATACACTGACTCTGTGTAGTTTCCCGGTTTGTTTGATTCCATTCCCCTAATCGTTTTTGTTGTGATGCGGTAATTAGAGGTATTTGTCCAATTTGTTGATCTGGGTTCGCTACCATCTCAATTAACACCTGTTCATATTGCTCTAGCATCGCTGCCATGCTTTCAGCATCAAACAAGTCGCTGTTATATTCCAAATCCAGAGTAATCCCTTTTGCTCCCGTTTTTGCACCGTACTGTACACTTTGTTCAAACCGGGGGATAACTAAGAAATCAAGATCAAACTTGGCAGATTTGTTACTAGCAGGTTCATGCAGGATGAAGTCAAAGCCTGGGAATTTCAAATAAGGCTTGGCAGAGTTATGGAAACTAAACATCACCTGAAACAGCGGATTATGGCTCAAGTTGCGAACTGGTTTGACCGCTTCTACCACTTTATCAAAGGGGACATCTTCGTTAGCGTAAGCTTCCATTGTCATTTGGCGCACCCGATCAAGTAATTCCCGCACTGTGGGATTTCCGGAAACGTCGGTACGTAAAACCAAGTTATTGACAACCATACCCATGATATTCTCGATCTGGTGCATCCGACGATTGGCAACCGCAGAACCGATAAAAATATCATCTTGGCCAATGTAGCGGTGCAACTGGATGATGAAAGCCTCCAACATCGTCATAAATAAGGTTGCACCTTGCTGATGACTGAAAGCTCTCAGGGATTCGCACAAATCAACGGGCAATTCCTTCCGCGCGTGTTCGCCATTATAGGTTTGCTCTTTGGGACGTGGGCGATCGTAAGGTAATTCCAACAACGGAGGCATCCCTGCTAACTGTTGTTGCCAATACACTAACTGCGCTTGAGCTTCTGGAGTTTTCGCCCATTCACGCTGCCAGGTGGCAAAGTCAGCAAACTGATAACTTAATTCCGGTAATGGGGAAGGTTTACCCGCCCAGAAAGCTTCATACAGTGCTACCAACTCACTTAAAAAGACGTTAAATGACCAGCCATCATGGGCCATGTGATGCTCCACATGGGTCAATATATAATCCTGGTCGCTCAACTGAAATACTGCCCATTGCACTATAGGTAGTTGGGTTAGGTCTAAGTGTGTGAGCAGTTCTGCCTCTACTAACTTTTGTGCTTCTATTTGTCGTTCAGGTTCAGGAATGTGCCGCAGATCAACGACTCTAAAAGCGGCTCCTGGATGTGGGTGAATTACTTGATACAGCCTACCATTCACCTCTTGATAAGTTGTACGGAAGATTTCATGCCGTCTGACAATCTCATCTAGAGAACGTTTTAGAGCTTCAAAATCCAGTTTGCCTCTAATGTCCATTGTGGCCTGGAATTGGTAGGCACTGTTTTCTGGTGCTAATTTATGGACAAAGTAAATCCGCTCTTGGGAAAAGGAAACTGGTACAAGTCCTTCATGGGCAATGTGTTGAATGGTGGGGCGTTCCCATTGGATTTCTTCACCACCTTGGGCAATGAGTTCGGCTACAGCAGCTATGGTGGGGTTGGCAAATACTTGGGCAAAAGATATATTGACTGAGAAAATTTCCCGCGCCCGAGAAATCATTTGCGTCACAATCAGGGAATGACCACCCAAACAGAAAAAGTTATCATTGACTCCCACTACATCCAGTCCTAATAACTGAGTCCAGAGAGTCGCTAACTGTTCTTCAACAGAGTTACGGGGTGCAACAAAAGCTGCTTCTAAATCGGGGCGTGTACGAGCAGGGGCTGGGAGAATACGACGATCAACTTTACCATTGGGGGTCAAGGGTAAGGAGTGCAGCACCATCCAAGCGCCTGGAATCATGTAAGCGGGTAGCTTGTCTTCGAGGAAGCTTTTTAAGGTTGTGGCGGTGACTGGGGATTTTTGATCGGATACAACATAAGCAACTAACCGTTTATCACCAGGAACATCTTCCCGAACAATTACTACTGCTTGTTTTATATCTGGGTGTTGACTTAAAGCTGCTTCAACTTCTCCTAGTTCAATCCGAAAACCGCGAATCTTAACTTGATTATCAACTCGCCCCACAAATTCAATATTACCGTCTGGTAAATAACGCGCCAAATCCCCAGTTTTATACAATTTTGGATTTTGGATTTTAGATTTTGGATTATGAAACGGATGAGAAATAAATCTTTCTTCAGTTAATTCTGGACGGTTCAAGTAGCCTCGCGCTAAACCATCACCACCAATATAGATTTCCCCTGGAGTACCTACGGGAACAGGTTGTAGTTGCTCGTTTAGTATATATATTTGTGTATTAGATATGGGGCGACCAATGGGTAATGTTGTTGCGCCTTCTGGTACATCTTCTACTGGATAAAAACAGGAGTATGTTGTACTTTCAGTCGGTCCATAAACGTGCAATAAATTCTGGGGTGCGCCATTTTTCAAAACTGCTCTAACTGTTTTCGGATCTACAGCTTCACCCCCAAATAATAAGTATCGCAGGTCTTTAAATGCCTGGGGAACAATGTTAGCTAATTGATTAAATAAGGCAGTGGTTAAAAATAAGATGTTAATTTTTTGTTCACTGATGTAATCAGCAAAATCCAAGGGTGAAAGGAGAACGTTTTGCGGTACACCGACTAAGGTAGCTCCATGTAATAGAGTTCCCCAAATTTCAAAGGTGGCTGCATCAAATGAAGTATTGGAAGCTTGGGCAGTGCGGTCAGTGGTTGTAAACTGTACATAATTGGTATTACATACTAAGCGATTTACAGCCCTATGGGGTACAGCAACTCCTTTTGGTGTGCCTGTAGAACCAGATGTATAAATCACATAAGCGAGATTTTCTGCTGTGACATTGCTGGTAGGATTTTCCGAATTTTGGCGATCGATTAATTCCCAATCTTGATCTAAACAAACTGTTTTTACTCCACTTTCCGCAAAGCTTTCCACAAATTTTTGCTGTGTTAACAGCACTTGCACTTGGGAATCTGAGAGCATGAAGGATATCCGTTCTTTGGGATAGGTGGGATCTAGTGGTAGATATACTGCACCTGCTTTGAGAATACCCAGTAAGCCAATGATCATTTCTAGGGAACGTTCCACAGAAATCCCTACTAAAACTTCTGTTCCTACACCTAAAGATTGTAAATAATGAGCTACTTTATTGGCTTGGTGATTCAACTCTTGATATGTAAGTTTTTGCCCATCAAAAACAACAGCGATATTATCTGGGGTTTTTTCTACTTGTGCTACAAATAATTCATGGATGCACAAGTGTTGAGGATAATCTACTCTAGTATTATTCCATTCCACCAATATTTGCTGTTTTTCTTGCTCAGTTAAACCGGGCAAATTCTCAAGAGAACTATTAGAGTTAATCACCATTTCTTCCATGACCTTTGTATATAAATTGATAGTTTTATTCAGGGAATAACAAATGATTATTTGTTGTTTTGATGATTTTTATTATCTTAATGATTGGCTATCATGTTGAGATTTTCTCAAAAACATGACTTTTTTTTATTGTTAGATTTGGGAGCATCCCAACTTTGGAAAAATAAACGCCGCTACACCAACAACTCTTTGAAACCCTCTTACCTTTGTGTACTTTGCGTTCTTTACGGTTCAATCAAATAAAATAAACTTGCACATTTGGTATGCTCCCTTAGATTTGATTTTTAGAGAAATGGCCTTTGAGGTATTAATAAGGTGTAATCTAACTCAGAGGCCATTTTCATATTATCTCTAATTTTGGTGCGATTTTTTTACCAAGGTAGAAATTTAAAACACACCTTTATTTAGTGGCATTTATTTAAGAATGTCACCAAATTTCAGGATTAAATTATGCTTCTACTGCTACTTCTTCATCCTCATCTACAATTTCTACGGTTCTTGGTTCTTCAACTACTTCTGCTTCTGTCGCTGTATTAGCTTCTGATTCTACGTGAGTTGTTAATTTGGTTTTTAGCTCGTCGGAAATGGGTAAATCATTGATTTCTTTGACGAGCGCCCTGATAGATTCGTTTTTAGTCCTTTCTGAATAAACTGCTTTGAGAATAGCTTCAAAACCAAAATCTCCTATCAGGTCTCCTACTGCTCCTACTAACCCCAGTAAACCTATACCTCCCAGGATGCCAAAGGGTCCCCCTACTGCTGTGAGCGCCGCTACAATAGCAGCATTACTACCTGAGTATGATATTGCCATAACTACAAGAATTATGCCAGGAAGACCTAGACCAGCTAGTTTTCTTACGATTTCGTCCATCATTTTTATCACCTACAGTCCTTAATCTTGTTGGTTAATTGTTGGTTAATTGTTAGTTAAAATTTGCTTGGTGGCATGAGATTGAATTATCTAGAGTGTCTCTTGAGAGTAAATCCAGATAGTTTTTAACATTCTCTTTCCTATTCAACCTCAATCTATACAAATCGTCAATTCAATAATTGGTCAGTAAACACTAAAAATCAGTAATTTGATCACAGCCAACAATTCGCTGATGAATTGAAAGCTAAAATATGATTTTGGTATCTAATGATATAATCCTTTATTTTAATTAAAAGAATGATTGTTTTCTATTTTTACAGATGATGTATTTACAGTTCTTAGAGATGGTAAATATTTTTTACTTTCTGATTTTAGATGATCTTGCAATTTTAGTTTTAGCTCCTGGCAAATTGGTAAATTTTGAATTTCGTAGAGTAGCGATCGCAAAGTTTCGGTTTTGCTACGTTCTGAATAAATGGCTTTGATAATAGCTTCAATTCCATAATCTGCAATCAGATCACCTATAACTTTTACCAAACCCAGTAACCCTATTCCGCCAACTATACCAAAAGGTCCCCCTACAGATGTCAGTAATGCTGCGATCGCAGCATTACTACCTGCTGATGCGACTGCTAAAATTAAAATAATGATACCCGGAAGACCTAAACCTGCAAGTTTTTTCACAATTTCATCCACTGTAATCACCTAACATTTTGATATTGTTGTTTTCAATTTTCTGAGTTTTATGAAATTGGAGTTATTGTAGACACACAAACAGATTTGATACTTGTTCTAATTTTAAGTTAGATAAAATTTACCCCCTTAATTTATTAAATCTGGATTCAGAAATTTGATTTTTCTAGGACTTACGCAAGATGTGACTGAAAACCTTATTCTTGCCTAGGGGTAATTCATGTACCTTGCTTACCGAAGGATATTACCCCTACTTTCGTTCCCTTTTGCGTAAGTCCTGTTTTCATCAGATTTTTTTTCAATCAAGAATTAATCAAGGACATGACTAATTTTGCCTTTGACTGCGGAAATGGCCACAGTTCTGGGTGAGGCTAAATAATTTTTGCCTGTAGGATCGCCACTGCGTCCTTTAAAATTACGATTGGTTGCATAAACCCCCGTTTCTTCTTTGTTTAAAACTCCAAGTCCCGAATTGATACAAGCACCACAACCTGATTTGAGAATCTTTGCACCTGCTTGGGTAAAAATGTCCATATATCCTAATGCTTCTGCTTTTTCCCGAATTTCTACGGAAGCAGGAACAATAAACAAGTTTACACCATCCGCGACTCGGTGATTCTGTAAAACTTCGGCTGCTTGGGCTAAGTCGTATAATTTACCTCCTGTACAAGAGCCAATAAAGGCTTTGGTAATGGGGGTTTCTTCTATCTGGCTAATAGGTACTACTTGATCTGGTTTGGGAGGACGGGCTACTTGCGGCTCTAGGTTACTGAGGTCAAATTTATACACTTTTTCATATTCAGCATCGGCATCGCCAACAAATTCTTCAAATTCTTGATCAGAGCGACTTCTAACATAGTCGCGGGTTGTGTCATCGGGAACAATTAAGCCACAGATTGCTCCACACTCAATGGCCATATTAGCAAGGGTCAAGCGTTCATCATAAGGCATTTGTTCGAGTATTGACCCTCTAAATTCCATGACCTTGCTTGTACCACCAGCACAGCCGATTTGTCCCAGGATAAACAAGATAATATCCTTAGCACTGATATGGGGGGGTAGAGTTCCAGATAACTCAAATACCAATGTGGGAGGAACACGAATCCACATATCCCCCATAGCATAGATATTTGCCATGTCTGTAGTCCCCACACCAGTAGAAAAAGCTCCTAATGCTCCGTAAGTACAAGTATGGGAATCTGTACCAGCAATGATCATTCCTGGGCGGACAAATCCTTTTTCTGGTAGTAAAACGTGACAGATACCAGCAGCTTCACCGGGGGAAACTATATCAAATAAATGACATCCTTGCTCTTTGGCAAAGTCTACCATTTCCTGATACATGACATTGGCTTTTTGATCATTGCGAATGTCATTAACTTGGATAAAATGATCTGCTACTAATACTACCCGTTGAGCATCCCACAATTTTGCTTCTTGTCCGTAGTGTTTATAAAATGTTGTGGCTACTGGTCCTGCTACGGCATCATGGGATAAAGCTAAGTCAACTTGAGCAAAAACCACTTCTCCAGGACGGACGTAAGCATTACCAGAGGCTTTAGCAAGGAGTTTTTCTACTAAAGTCATGGGTCTTTGGGGAGTTACGCTTTGAGGAATGGTAATTTTGCCCTGACGACGTTGATGATTAAATGGTATGAGTCCACCTACTTGGGCGATCGCATCCACTACAGGATTTTCCTGTGTTTCCTCTAAAATTTCTAAATTTAAACCAATATTGATACTATTGCGATAAAAAATTTCTGCAAATGATTTTGCCTGAATTTTTTCAATTCCCGCAGCTTTCAAAGCAACAGGGGCAATTTCTCGACTAGAACCACAGCCAAAATTTTCTCCAGCGACAATTACATTATATTTTAATAACTCTCCTACTCCTATCAAATGTTCTAAAGCATATTGTTTTAAAATATCAGGATCATAAGTTGTGGCTCGATTGGCAGGAATAATATCATCTGTATTAATATCATCCCCTAAATATAAAACTTTGTTATTTACTTCTTTATTTATAGGACTCATGCAGCACCTCAACTCCTCAATTTTGTTCTAGCTTGTGTAAATTATAAATTTCTTCTAGTAAAAGCTGTATTAATTGTTCGGTATTGACTAATATTTCTTCTCCTTGAGGAGATAAATCCGCCGTCCGATATCCTTGAGCTAAAACTCGATCTTGTGCAGCTACAATTTTCTGGGCAGCTTTTTTTTGCCCCCACTGCTCTAGCATTAAAACACAAGCTCCAATAGTTCCCAAAGGATTAGCAATTCCTTTACCTGCTATATCTGGTGCAGTACCGTGAATTGCTTCATATAATCCAAATCCATCGGCATTGAGACTAGCTGATCCTAATAAACCTAGAGAACCAACTAATGCTCCGCCAATATCGCTAAGAATATCTCCAAACAAATTACTGGCTAAAATTACATCAAATCTTTGGGGATTCATCACCATTTGCATGGCTAAATTATCCACTAACATTGGTTCGACCACAACATCAGGAAATGCGGTTGCTTCTTCTTGCACTAAACGAGTCCAAGGCAAATTAGGTAAGGCATTTTCTTTATGAGCTACTGTTAGTTTTCCTCGGCGTTGTTGGGCTTTTTGCAAGGCTTGACGAGCAATGCGTCGTATTTCATGATCGTAATAGAGCATGGTATGGTAGCCATAAGCTCCTTTTTCATCTGAACCACGTGCAGCAGAGCCAAAATAAATTCCACTGACTAATTCTCGAATGACGAGTATATCCAGTCCTTTAATTTTCTCTGGACGTAAGCTAGATTTATGCACCAAACTATCAACAATCGTAATGGGACGTAGATTGCAAAAAAAGTCATAATGTTTTCGCAATTCTAGCAGTCCACCTTGGGTAACTGCACCAAAGACAATGCCATCAGATCCATTACATAGTTCTATCGTAGTTTGGGGAAAGTAACTACCAAATTTTTCTAAGGCGGTTTTACCCAGCCAACCATAATCTACCTGTACGGTAAATTTTTCTAGGTTAGCTACTTGCTGCAAAACTTTTAAGGAAGCTTCTACAACCTCTAGACCAATTCCTTCACCAGGAATAGCAACAATGCGATAAGACTGATTGCTTAATGACCTCATTTTCCCTGATTTTTTAGTTGATGAGGATTGATCACTGCTGAAATCTTCAACGCTTAACTCCTCCTCAATAACAATACTGGAAACATCATGTTTGATAAAATTTGAGAAAAATATGTGTACAATGGTTCACACTAATTCACTCCTCTTTTTTCCCAGACTTTTCCTGAGAATGCAAGGACAGTTAAGACAGTTAAGATTATTTATAATCAATTACAAAAATTAATACTATTATGATAAAATAATTTTATATGGAACTCCCATTTGATTTTTGAGAGCTTGCGTGATAGCAGGGTTATGAACGCTCCAAACCCCTTTAATTAATTCTTGACATTAACAGACACTCCAAAAATCTTGATCTTACCATTGTTTTGACTGATTTTCACTGATGTTAGTTCTTGGTTTAACAAATAAAATCTGCCCATGATACTCACTGAATTATAACGACCATTCTGAGATTTTTTAAGTATTAATGTGGCTTTTTTCTGATTATTAACTCCTTTGAGGATGAGAATATCCCCAAAATTAAAGCTACCAGATGCAGTTAATTTTTCACTATTTACTTTGGCGTTAATGTTGGCAATATTAGAACCCAAAAAATTGAGATTACCTACAATACTAGCTGAATTATTGATATTTCCTTGATTGTCTTTACCAAGGGTAATTGTAGCACCATTGAAGGCTAAAATGCCGAAATCAAAATCATTTTTTGCTTTTAATCCTCTTTCATTCAAGATGATACCTAATGCAGTAAATTTTTTGCCTAAAATAGTTAGATTCCCTAAACCAGAAACTTTTCTCTTGGTTAAGTCAACTTTCAATTTGGGAACATTCAATTGCAAAATATTCACTAAATTCAGAAATACATCTTTGATGAAAATATCTTGAACGTTAAATAATAATTTGCCCTTACCTAACGCTTGATTAAAGGCTGTAATATCTGCTTCACCTGTGGCAATTTGTTGATTTAAATTTACTGTTAACAGGGGAATATTGAGACTTAAAAACCCAAGTAAATTGATTTCCAGATGGTTGATGTTAATACTGTTTTGATTAATATCAAACTTAATACCTGCTAGGGTATTACCTAAGAGGGAAATTTTTCCAAAACCACTACCGCAGCCAGTTTTGATATCTATAATTAAATCATCAACATCAAGACTTATGAGATTAGCTAAATTTAAATCAAAGTTTTTAAAGATCGCATTTGTAGCAGTAATTTTAAATTCTACATTGGCAATTTGGTTACCAAGTAATTCTACATAACCATCTCCCTGAAGATATTGTTCTGTGGGTGTAACTTTTAAGGCTAAATCTAAACTATTATCATCTGCTCCTGTGATTTTGGCAAATCCTAAATCTATTTCAAAAACTTTTAATGAACCACTAATTTTATTTAAACTTATGTTACCTTCCAGAAGTAAAATCGCTTCATGACCCCAAGCGTTGATTTTACCATTAATTTCTAATCCTTCTGATATGGGTTGACCGGCAATGATTGTCGGAAAGGGAACATATTTAATCAATGGGTTGCGTTTTCCGTCTGCATCTGCATCAACTGATTCAATCTGCAAATTATCTAAGGTTTCTAATAAGGACAATGCTTTGTTAACTAATTCTGTGGAAAAACCTGCTTGTTTTTCAATAAAAGAGGTAACTGGACCTTGCCACAAATCTATTAAACTAACGGGTTGATTAACAGTTAAAACTAATGCTAATCTTTGAGGATCATTAGTATCTATCAGAAATGCTACTTCTATGTCTATTTCTTCCCATCTTAAATCACCAATGAAACCAAAGTTATCAAAGTAAGGTGGTAAATATGTTCCTCCTCCTTGGAATCTGAGATTACGTAGTTCTGTTCCATTCAATCCATAGGGATTATGCCAGGTTTTTTCACCTTGCTGACAAAAATATGCTGTTAAAGATTCAGGTTCGAGGGAGAGATTTCCTGCAAGAAATAGTTTAGGTTCATCTTCTTGACTGGGATCATAACCTTGAAGAGTTAAATTTCCCGTTAATCCAAATCTTGGTTGTAAATCAGAATCAATATTTAATTCGAGTAGTAAGTTATTAAAATCTGCTTGCAATGGTGGTTGAGAAAATAAGTTTCTTTGTCCTGCAATATGACCTGTTAAAGATATTTTTCCTGTGGAATTGATGTTAATTAATCCTGCTAAATTACTAATTTCTAAATACTCGTATATAAATTTACTCAGATTTTTGGGAATGGTTTGTAAATCAATATCTCCAATAAAATTCAATCCTTTGCTTAAGTTAATATTACCTAGTTCTTGATGAAGGTAATTATGATCATCATTAGATATAATCAACTCTGCTTTGTCTAAATTTAAATTACTGATGATCGGAACTGTATTTGTTAGGTTACTAAAACTAAATCCATCATTTAATTGATATTTTAAAGTAGTATTTTTGCTAAAAACTAATTCTATATTTTGATTATTGAGTAATCCCTGTACGTAAATTTCTATGTTTTGAGGATTTTTATATATTTTACATTTTGGGTTAATTATAATAATTTCATGTCCACCAAATACTTCTGTAATAATTCTCTCGAAGATCACATTTATGTATTTTACTTGACTATGAATGTCAAAAATTTTATCTAAATCTATCTGTACATCATCATCAAAATCTATGTAAGTCTCTGAATTTGATGTTAATAATTTTACATCATCTAAAGCTTCTAGTTTTAATTTGATATCTTCAGGTAAGATAATGGTTGCTAAATCAAGACTATTAGACATAAGTTAAGGTATACGGAGATTAAAGCTAGTGACTATTAGTGTATTTTACCATAGTTCAGTTATGATTGATGTGGAATTTACTGAATAGAGAGTTTTGCATTTTTCATAATTTTCTCGCTTTTCATCATCAAATAGAAATATTAGGATTTGATTGAGACAGGACTTACATAACTGACATTTTGCTATGTGCTTTAATTTTAGTAAATGCGTTAAGATGTGTAGGACGATTATGATTTGCGCTAAGACATATTTACTTGGGGTAGAGGCTGAGAAATCAGAAAATTTGCGGATGACAGATAGATCCAACTATTACCTATTCCCTGTTTCCAGGGGAATAATTTCCCAAGCATTTCCGAAATATGGTAATTTCATATTACAAATATCTATGGAGTAATTTTTTATTATACAGGACTTACGCAAAACAGAATGAACTTAGGAGTAATTCATGCATTACCCCTACGGAAAAATCCGGTTTTTAGTCTTATCTTGCGTAAGTCCTACTATTGTTAAAAACTTTAAACTTATAAAATTTAACTTTAACCAACTTAGTCAATTTTTTGGATTATGGTTTTAACAGAAAATAAAGCAAAAAGGAGACGCGGTGTCCTTTTATCTCCTCAAGGACTACAACGCTTACAAGATGCTATATCATCTTGGGAAATTACAGAAAACCAAGGCCAACGCCTCTCTTTAGAGGATTTATCATACCAAACCAAGCTTTCTGCTAAAACTCTTAGCCGCTTATGGTCAGCTAATAAAGGTGTGGACCAAAAAACTTTAAAATTATGCTTTAACACTTTTAATTTAGAACTTAATGAGGAAGATTACATCTTCCTCAAGGAAGATAATGAAACAAAAATACTAGATTGTTTATCAGAGAGTATCTGTTTACGAACAGAAATTCCGTCCTTATGGTCATATCCTGATGGACCAATACCGTTAGATTCTCCCCTATATATTGAGCGTCCACCGATAGAAGAATTAATATATCGAGAGGTGACTCAACCAGGTTGTGTGATTAGAATTCTCGCTCCTGGACAGATGGGTAAAACTTCTTTGATACTACGTATTTTGGCTTTCGCAGATTTACAAGGATATCGCACTGTAAATTTAAGTTTTTCCCAGATAGATGCTGATTGTTTCACTGATTTAAATAAGTTTTTACGTTCTTTTTGTAGCCAAATTGCTATCAAACTGGGTATAGCTCCCAATCTTAATGAGCATTGGGATGAAGATTTGGGTTATAAGTTAATCTGTAGTCTTTACTTCCAACATTATATTCTCAAGCAAATTAATAATCCTCTAGTTTTAGTATTAAGTGAAGCTGAACAATTTATTGAATATCCTCAAGTTGCTCAGGAATTTTTTGCTTTGTTGCGTTGTTGGTACGAAGAATCACGACAAAATAATTTATGGAAAAATTTGAGGTTAGTAGTTGCTTATTCAACAGAACAGTATTTTTGTTTAGATATTAATCACTCTCCGTTTAATATTGGACTACCTGTCCGTTTACATGAATTTACTCAGGAACACGTAGAAGAATTAGCTAGGCGATATAGACTAAGGTGGACTGCTGGTAAGGAGTCGGCACAATTGATATCTCTTATTGGTGGTCATCCAGCACTGACACAACTTACTTTGTATTATATTCACTCTGGGGCTATGAGTTTACCAGATTTGATCAAAGAGGCGATCGCCAATGGTGGAATTTATCGCTATCACTTGCAGAAACATTGGGTCAAACTGTTAGCTAATCCTGGTTTAATTAGGACATATACTGAAGTTGTTACCACTAAGGAAAGCATTGTTATTGATCCTATCCATGCTTATAAATTGGAAAGTTTAGGATTAATTACCTTTGATGGCGATCGCGTATTACCCCGTTGCCAACTTTATCGCGCTTATTTTACCAAGCAACTATCTATTGTTTGTTAGTCCCCATTGCATAAGCAGTTAGTTTACTCTCAGAGGATGTCTGAAAACTTTTTTGTGTTGCATAAAACACTTGTAAATCCTCCTTTATTCCCCTTAAAAAGGGGAACTTTGATGAATTTTTTGGGGGAATCTGGATAAAACCTGATACTTCTCAGACATCCTCTAACAACAAACTACACAATTCATCTATTTTTTGACTATTTTGATTAATCATCTGCTGGGCGGCTATTTTTAGCTCACGAATATTGCGTAAAGTTGTCTTATCTATTTCTTCTAGTTCTGTATCTAAAAATGTTTGAAACCGATAATAAGAACTTGTAGTTTCTGGATTATTAGATGCAAACAAACGCTCTAATTCTCCAGCCACAACTTCACTACTACCATCAAACATAATATTTAAAAGTGGTCTTCCCCATTGCAAAAGTCCCCAATTTTTGACTTCATTATAAGGATAAACACTTGTCAGTGAACCTGTACCCAAGGAAACCATTAAGATATCTTTTGTATCCACAACCCTATTTGCTTCTTGTTTACTACTCATTTTTGCTTCGGCAATAGCTAACTGGGCTGGATTATTCGCAAAAACTCCCCCATCTACTAAAGTATAAAAACCATTATTATTGTGATCAGTGGTAATGCGATGGGGAGGAAAATAAGTAGGAGTAGCACTGGTGGCTAATGCTGCATCTAAAAGCGAAAATCCTGCACATAAATTGCGAGATCTTTGAGATTCTATCTGTTGTTTTTCCCGTTTGTTAGTAAACAATATGGGGATGCGTTGCTCAATATCATAACTGGTGACAAAGACTTCTTTTAAATTATTTTCTATCAGACTATCACCAAAATATTGTTTGAGCATTTCTACTCTGCTGGTAGAAGCATATTTGGGCTGTAAAAATATATCTTCTAAAGGTCCAAGTATTTTTTCAAATAATGGCTCATAAAATATTTCCACTCCATACTCAATAAATAGTTCTGATAAGTCCGCAGCAGTGTATTCAGCCTGGGTTAATTTATCAGCAGTTGCTGTATTTAATCGGGGTTTAGTTAATCCCAGTGCTAAAATTCCCCCAGTGGAAGTACCAGCAATTAAATCAAACAAACTAAATATAGGTTTTTGTGTGCGTTTTTCAATTTCTGCTAATAAAAGTGCAGGAATCATGCCACGAATACCACCACCATCAATGGTAAGTATTTTATATTTTTTCTGGTCTGTTTGATTGATATCTTCTGCTAATTGTTCTTGAGATAATGTAGGTGCTGTTTGGATATTAAAAGTTGCTTCTGGTTGGTTAGTTTTGGTTTCTTCCTCCGCAGGTGATTCTCCCAGAAATGTAATTTGTGTTAAATCCCAACTAGGATTGCCAAACAAATTCCCCTGATAGATATTTGCAGTTTGATTGTTGACAATTGTTCCTTCCCCTTCATCTAATCTCCAATAAGCAACTAATCCTTCTTCATCCCCAACTATTAGCCCAGAACGAAGGTTTTTAATTTGTTCCTGATTACAAGCACAATTCCAGACACTAATATGAGCTAATTGTCCTGAAAAATATATATCATTGTGTAAAGTTCCCCCCATAGTGATCGGACTTGTGGCTTTATTTAAAGTAGAACCTGTAAAATATTCTATGTATTGATTATGATCAAGATATACTGTAATATCACCTTGATTGAAAACAATAGCGAAAAAGTGCCATTCTCCAATGGTTAATTCTCCATTACCCAGAGTTTTGATGAATTTGCTAAATTTTTCATCAATGTAAATATCTAAATTTCCTGTAGGACCAACACCAACTTCAAAATTATCACTGTATCTGTCTGAAGAACGGGCAAAAAATACATTTCTTGTTCCATAAGTAGTAGCTTCTTTGGTAAGAGAATGGGGATTAATCCATCCTGAAACTGTAAAACCTGAAATCCCCTCAGACAAAACTGGATCAGGATCATTTTTGCCAAAATCTATGTAATCATCTTGTCCATCAAAGGTTAAAACCCATTGTTCAATTACTTTGTTTTCCACGGAATTTTTCTCTCCAATTATTTAGGTTAAAAATGGTAAATAGTTAACATTTGAGCAGATTTTTTCTCTCGAATTAGTAATAGTACATGAGGAGTACAGAGAATATAACTTGCTATGATTTTTTTATTAAAATACTGATAGGGCTGATCTGGCTATTTATTTACATAAATTTACAGTATTATACAAATCCCACGTTTTGACGCTACTATCTTGAATCTCTGGCATAACTAACTAAACAAACTACGTCTTAACTAAATATTAAAACATGATTAAATTTGGCTATTCCGGCAATTATTCTAATTCTAATTGATAGTATAACATTTTGAATGAGAGTGTAAATAGACTAAATTGTGGGTGTAAATCCCTGTAGAGAAAATAAATTAATAGGACTTACGCACTGTACAAATTCACCATGATGTGCAATGTGCATGAACGAAAATCCGTTGTTTCAGGCTTTTGGCGATTAACTTCCGATCAATAGCGAACTGCTTGCAGCAGCGATTCGCTATGGCTCAATCAAAAATAATCAAAAAATCACGTTAAAACGCCCGAAACCCATACCTCATATTTAGTTGTTCCTGGCGTAAGTCCTAATTAAGATTAATCAATTAAAATAATTAATTATTTATTTCTGAAAAGTTAAAATTATTTTATGATTCAAATGGGATTTTCTAGTTAACAGTCTTAACTGTCTGCTTAAATGTTTAAAATGCTCTTGCAGTTGACTGCTAAACCTGAGATTATCTGTTTGCTTAGTAAGTATAAATTTTACCAACCAATTTAAAAACCATTAATTTTAAGTTAGAATAAATGAATGTTTTACCTTATAATCGGCGTTAAGGCTAGGACACAAGATAATGTATAATAAACAGATTTATTATACTAGTATCAGTCTTAATAAAACCTTGGATTAAGAATTTGCTTAAATAGCAAAAATCATAGGATTTACGCACTGTGCAAATTAACCATGATATACATGAAAAATATTTGGTTGTTTCAAGCTTTTGGGGATGAAGTTTATACAAATAGCCATAGCGAAGCGCTGTTGCAAGCAGTTCGCCCAAAAATCAACGAAAAATTACGTTAGAAAGCCTGAAACCCATACCTCATATTTAGTTGTTCCTGGCGTAAGTCCTAAATCATTAAAAAATCAGTTAGCAAAATTTTGTATTTGAGTGTAACTATGACAACAAGTATTAAAAATATGTATCCACTTTCATCGGGTCAAGAAGCAATGTGGTTGATCCACCAAATTGCCCCAGAGAGCGTTGCTTATAATATATTTATTACCGCAAAAATTCGTACTGATTTAAATATTGCCGTTGTGAATCGTGTATGGCAAAAAATTATTGAAAAGCACCCGATTCTGAGAACCACATATACCAATTATGAAGGTAAACCGGTACAGCAAGTTAATCAACAAGAGAATTTTAGTGTTGAGGTAATAGATGCCAGCGAGTGGAGTGAAGAACAATTAGCAAAGAAAATCTATGCCATTGCTGACAGCCCTTTTAACTTAGAACAAGATTCAGTATTGAGAGTTAATTTATTTAGTCGTTCAGCAGAAGAACACATTATCATGTTGACAATGCACCACATTGCTGGTGATATGTGGACTTTTGATTTACTACTGAGTGAATTTAGAACCTTATATGTCAGGGAAAATCAGGGAATTAGTCAAGAACAGACAGAAACAGTAGATGCTGTCAGTGGAAAAAAATCTTATGCAGACTTCATTCACTGGCAATCAGAAATGCTATCTAGTTCTCAGGGACAAAAACTGTGGCAATACTGGCAACAACAATTAGCTGGAGAATTGCCAATTCTGAATTTACTCCCAGACAAACCGCGCCCCCCAGTAAAGACTTATCAAGGAGCATCATACATAGTCAAGCTAGATGAACAGTTAATTGAAAAACTCAACCATCTAGCTGTAGCATCTAAAACCAGCCTTTATCAGATTCTACTCACAGCATTTTACATCCAACTTTACCGATACACCAACCAAACAGATATCCTCATATCCAGCCCAATGAGAGGGAGGACGGGTAGAAGCTTCAAAGAAATTGCTGGTTATTTTGCGAACCTGACAGTTTTAAGAGTTGCAGTCCAGGAAAATGCCACATTCCAAGAATTTCTGGCTCAAGTTAGCAAGACAGTCAAAAAAGCCCAATATCATCAAGATTACCCTTTTGCTTTGTTAGCACAAAAACTCCAGCCACAAAGTAATCCGAGCCTTTCTCCTTTCTCTCAAGTTAGTTTTACTTGGCAACGACAACGTTGGTGTGAACTAACAGAACAATCATTAGATAGTCAAGAACAAGTGCTGCAAATGCAGCCATACTTGCTTGGACAAAGAGGTGCAGACTTAGATTTGAATTTAATGGTAAGGGAAGCTAATGGAGTGTTAGAACCTTGCTGGCAATACAACAGCGACTTATTTGATAGTAGGACGATTGAGCGGATGGCGGGAAATTTTATCACCCTACTGGAATCCATAGTAGCCAATCCCCAGGAGTCTATTGCCCAATTACCACTACTAACTGAGTCAGAAAAACACCAGCTATTAACAGAGTGGAATGATACTCAAGTTGAATATCCTGTTGATAAATGTATCCATCAGTTATTTGAAGAACAGGTAGAGAAAACACCAGATGCAATAGCAGTAGTGTTTGAAAACGAA